>CAVGEW010000001.1:0-31771 GCA_963628465.1 Agathobacter sp.
TAAATGCCCTACTTATTGTATGATAATATTTTATTAATTGCTTATAAGATAAAGTTAAATTTTTACATTCTACAGCTTCTCTATCACGATAAAACAAACTTAATAATTCAATTGACGTCGAAATATTTATATTTGGTATAATTGGATTCCTTTTAAAAAAATTCATTCCATTATTTTGTGGCATGTCTTTACTTGCGTATCCCGTGTAATTCATAGTTTTTCCTCCTAAATTTACTTTATTATATCATATTTTGTAAAAAAACGCACCAATAATTACCAAAAATCACATAAATATCAATTAAAAGAGTTCAAACGAACTCTTTTTAATTTAAATTGCAATATCCAATATCATCATCACAACAAAGCCAACAATCATCCCCAAAGTAGATAAATCCTTATCAGATGTAATAGATTCTGGCAATAACTCTCTTGCAACCACACATATCATAGCGCCCGCTGCAAAAGATAATAAAAATGGCATAATAAATTTAATCTTTAAAACAAGTATTACCCCAATTATAGCAGATATTGGCTCTACTACCCCTGATGCTTGCCCATACATAAAACTTTTAAACCTAGAAATTCCATAACTACGAAGTGGTAAAGAAACAGCTGCACCCTCTGGAAAATTTTGAATACCAATTCCAACCACCAACATCAAAGCACTAATTAGACTAACACCTCCATTAGATATACCACCAAAAGCAACACCAATAGCCATACCCTCAGGAATATTATGAATAGTAATAGCAGATATTAAAAGAATACTCTTTTTAAAATTAATAGACTTATCTCTATTACTAAGAACTCTATCTAAATATTTATCAGATAAAAGTACAAATAATCCCCCAATAATAAAACCTAATGCTGGAAATAACCATGCTATATATCCAAGTGTCACAGATAAATCTATAGCAGGTATAAGTAAAGACCAAAAAGAAGCAGCAATCATAACTCCAGCACTAAATCCCAAAACAGTATTAAGAACCTTTTTATTTACCTCTTTAAAAAAACATACAACCAAAGAACCTAACGCAGTAATACCCCAAGTAAATGTAGTAGCAATAATTGCCTGTATAATTGGATTTAATTCTCTAAACCAACTCAATTTCTACTTACCTCCACACTGTATAGTATGAATTTAAAATATTTCTGTTACCTTTAAAATAAATAAAATATTAAATAAATAAAATTAGACCTGTCCGGAAAGCTAATATTTAAAATATAAGAAAAATATGATATTATAGTAGTAAGAATAAAGGCACGGTGATATCGATGATAAATATATTAATTGAAATAGTAATAGGAATAGTTTTAACTGCGATTATAATCTTAAAAGTTGTGGTAAAAAAAAACATTCAAATAAGAGTTGAAAAACTTTTAGCTTTAAATGATACGGAGTTTAAACTACACACAGGAATAAAAAAAGATAAATTTTTTGAAGTACTAGAATTTTTAACCAATGAATTTAATAAAGCACATAAAAATGGTAGTAATAATGGTATTGGTGTAACTTGTAGACTGGTTTTAGCATTAACCTATTGGAGAGATTACAGACCAATGAGGCAAATGGCATTAGATTATGATGTTTCTAAGTCAACAGTGTGTGATAGCATAAAGTGGGTAGAGATTACTTTGAGTAAATGGGATAAGTTTGTATTACACGATATTAAAACAGAAATTGAGAACTTAGAAAATCAAGGAATAAAAGTGGAAAATATTATTGGAGATGTCGAAGAACAGCCAATTGAAAGACCAACAATTAACCAAGAAGAAAATTATTCTGGTAAAAAGAAGAGACATACAACTAAAAATCAAATTATTATAGTTGAAGGTGTAAAACGTATCATTAATTACTATAATGCTAGTGGAACTACTCATGATTATAAGATGCTTAAAGATAGCAATATCCTTGTTGCTCTAGAAGAAAAAAATATTGGTGGTAAATTTGAAAATTTTATGTTTTTAAATAATAAAATTTAAATTTAATAGTACTTTTTATACAAAATCGGAATTCAATTCCGATTTTGTATTAATATTTATCGTAATCATCTAAGAAATTCTTGTAAATTCCATCTTTTTTAGTACCTAATACGCAATTTAAGTTTATATTATCTAAAGACTTAAATATATTATAATCTATATCAGGATTTAGTTTTCTAAGATATTTAATTAGTTCCTTCATTTCTTTTCTTTTACTGATAGATATATCACTATTGTTTATCTTTTCAGTAAACTTACAAGCACAATTAATAAAGATTAAATTATTATATTTTACCCATGCTAATATACTAGATTCTTTAACTAAATAAAGGGGTCTTATAAGCTCTAAACCTTTAAAGTTGTCACTATGCAATTTAGGTAACATAGTTTTAACTTCACTGCCATAAAACATGGATAACAGAGTTGTTTCTATTACATCATCAAAGTGATGACCAAGAGCTATCTTATTACAGCCAAGTTCTTCGGCTTTACTATAAAGATATCCTCTTCTCATCCTTGCACACATATAGCAAGGACTTTTTTCGTTTAACATATTAGCAACATCAAATATATCACTATCAAACATCTCTAAATTAACATTTAAAAGCTTGGCATTGTCAATAATTTGTTGTTTATTTACTTCATTATAACCAGGATTCATGCATACATAAAAGGCATCAAAATTTACATCTCCATGTTTTTTTAATTCTTCGATGCATTTAGCAAGCAAAAATGAATCTTTGCCACCTGAAATACAGACCATAACCTTATCACCTTCGTTAATAAGCTTATAGTCCTTCACAGCTTTGACAAACTTAGACCATATTTCTTTTCTAAATCTCTTGATAATACTTCTTTCTATTTCTTGGTATTTTTCCATTTAACAGACCCCACATTATTTTTTATCTTGCCATCTAGCAGATATCCCACATGGCAAGACTAAGTCATTTTTACTTATAGGTAAACCTATTTCTCCGGCATCTATATCTCCTCCATAGGTTTTACCTATGGTTAGCTTAAGTATATTATAAAGAACTGTGCTTGATATTCCTGTGGTGTATGCGTTTATAATAAAGAATAATGGTTTATCACTTAAAAGGCATAAACACCTCTTTACAAGTTCTTCAAAATTTTTTTCTAGTTTCCAAACTTCACCACTTGGGCCTCTTCCATAAGAGGGAGGATCCATTACAATGGCATCATATTTATTACCTCTCCTTATTTCTCTTTCCACAAATTTTAAACAATCATCTACCAAAAATCTTATGTAGTTATTTTCTACCCCAGATAATTTAGCATTTTCCTTAGCCCACTCGACCATACCTTTAGATGCATCTACATGAACAACCAAAGAAGCTCCAGCCTTACTACAAGCAACTGTTGCACCTCCTGTATAACCAAATAAATTTAATACTTTGATATCTCGGCCAGCATTTTTAATTTTATCCATCATAAAATCCCAATTACAAGCTTGTTCAGGGAATAAACCTGTATGTTTAAAATTCGTAGGACTTACCTTAAACCTTAAATCTCTATATTGAATAGTCCAAAAATCATCTAATTTTTTATTAAACTCCCAATTTCCTCCGCCACTTTCTGAGCGATGGTATACAGCATGAACATTTTGCCATTTATTATCCATTTCAACAGGCCACATAGCTAAAGGTTCGGGTCTTCGAAGATAAACACTACCCCATCTTTCTAATTTTTCGCCATTTCCAGCATCTATACATTCATAATCTTTCCAATCATAACTTATTCTCATTAATATTCACCTGAATTCATTTTATCAAAAATAATGGAAAAAGTCATTAGGTATAAGAACTTAAAATTTTATTTATAACAATAATTATCATTTATCTTAGTTCCTTCAGAACAATAATAAGTAACATAACTATTAAAATCAGCATAATGGTAACAATAAGCACCATATAAAGTTCCTGATGAGCACTCATACCAAGATGAGGTGTTTTTTCTTGCATAAAAATAACAATATTTATCGTATTTAGTACCAGAAGAACAATAATATGAACATATATTATTATTCCTAGCACATCCAATTTTTTGATACCCTACAGTATACATATTACAGCTTATGCCTTGATTTTTTGCTGTACATGACCCTGCCCAATGAGTTGATGAACCAGTACCCCAAGTATATGTAGATCCAGTACTTTTGCAAGTCCAAACGCTTTTTGTATAACAATAAACCGGCGAAGCAGCAACAGCTTTATAGCATGAGCAATTTGAACTACAAGCTGAGTAACCGCTAGGACAACTACTAGAACTTTTATATGTTGCATTTGTAGTTTTA
This sequence comes from Agathobacter sp., assembly GCA_963628465.1. Lineage (GTDB taxonomy): Bacteria > Bacillota_I > Bacilli_A > RF39 > UBA660 > Onthocola_B. Next base: position 4,298 of record CAVGEW010000001.1, read on the forward strand.
TAACAATCACAATCGTAATCAGAAGAACATTTGGAATAACCGCTAGGACAATAATATGTAGTATACGACTTAGTAGCAAATATTTCTCTACTACAAGAGTTAATATTTCCGGCATAATCTTTTACATACCCGTAAAAAGTACCATTGCTTAGGTTTACACTAACTGAATTATTATAAGTTGGGATACTACTTTTTGTTAAGTCATAACTATCTACACCGTTATCATCGCTAACATTAAGGGAAACTTTAGTATTTGAAACTGAAATGTTACAGCTAGGAGGATTAGTATCTATTTTACTAACGGTAACACTATTATCTTTACTTTCGTTACCTGCCTTATCTTTTACACAAATTTTATAAGTTCCATTTGCTGTAACATTAAATTTATTAGATGTTTGATAACTTCCACATTTATCATCACTTAAAATTGCATAACCCTCTATCCCCGAACCAGATTTGTCAGTAGCTATTATTTCAATATCATTATTTGTTTTCCAACTATCTTCAACATTAATATCAGTTACAACGGGAAATTCTCTATCTATATTCACAACTACTGAAGTATTACCAACTTTTTCATTATATATTATATTACATGAATAAGTTATTCTTCCGACAGAATTTACATTAGTTTCTAAAGTAGCTTCTTCACTTGTAAAACCAGTATTAGCTATCCATTTAAACTGAGCATCTCCTTCTTGCAAAAGATTATCTCTAAATTTTACGCCCAATTTTATGTTTGTATTAAACCATTTGTTTTCATCTACTTTTTTACAATCATTGTCTTGAAAATAACAAATACTAACTTCAGTTTCTTTAGTGTATGTATTACAAACACCTTCACTTGCAAAGCCTAAGTTTTCACCCAACTTTGCTTCATATTTTCCATCAACATATTTCATATCAAGTAAATAACAATTCATACTTGTGTTGTCTCTAGGATCATAAATATCAGTTTCATCGTCAGGTTTAATATAACCTTCATCTATTAAATCTTTAACACTAATTCTAATTATACCAGTATCTTCAGCATATTCAGAACCCTTTGTTTCTAAATATACCACTAGATTTTCATAATCTTTTTGGAGTATTCTTTTTCTGACATTTATATAAACCATCGCAGATATTGATATTAAGACAACTAAAATTACAATAGTTGCCAGTAATTCAGTTAATGTAAATCCTTTTCTATTAGATATATTTTTCATAGAATACCACCTATCTTAATAATACTTTAAAACAGGGCTGTAGTCAAGAAAAAGATAGATATATTATCTATCTTAATAATCAAACTGATCAGCAAATCTATAGCAGCTGTAATCCATATCCCAAAGATAATCTGAAGTTGAATACTCTCCAACATACTGACCATTAAAACTAAAATTATATTTTTTACCATATGTCCAAACTCGATTATTTGTATTACAGCCATTAACTTGCGCACTAGGCTTTGGTGACCATTCATCTATTTGATAAAAATAATCACAACCTACATAATAGCTTGCTGTGGTAACATTCCAGAATTTAGCATACAATGAAATATAAGAACTATCAGAAGCAACAGATTTTACCGAACTACCATTATATTTAGCTGTATAGTAAACATAAGTCGTTCTAGGTGTATTATTAACTGTATCTACAAAACAATATGCATTATTAATATATTGATAACTAACACTTATTCCTGAAATAGTATTATAAAATTGTTTATCGATGGTAAAATTATTTATACCAATAGCACCATTTAAACATACGGTTACTTTAGCGCCATCAGAATAATAATGGTTATATGAATCCGCTTTAGTTACAGATATACTAGTTGGTAATTTAATAATTGTATAACTCTTTATTTCAGACCAATTTCCAACTTTATCCCTAACTTGAACATAAATTATGCCCTTTAAAAGATCTTCCGGAGTATAATTAGATATTGTATATGTCCCTTGGGTTTCGTTAAAAGTTGAACTTTTCCAACTTAAACTCGATTCCGTTTTACCAATTTTTAAATACGTATCATTATTTAATCCACTTCCAGAATCTGCTGCTGTTATAGTAAGTATATTACCAGTCGAATTAAAAGCAATATTTTCGATTGTAGGTTTCGTTGCATCAATCTGTATTTCAACAGGGTCACTAGGATCGCTGCAATAATTTGAATTACACGCTTGAACATAAAGCACTTTATTTAAATCATAATTAAATGTTTTACTAAAAACCCCATCAGCTAATCTAATCGTAGAATTTGATCCTTCAAAATAATATTTATAATAAGTTACAATATCACTATCATTAGCAGGACTAAATTTTGCATAAATATTTTCTTTTGTCCAACCACCAGTATATATGTTCCCTGATTCGTTGGTATATCTTGTTACTACTGTAGGCGGTGATGGTTTTTTATATTTAACTTCTACGTCTTTGGTAGCTTCCGCAGATAGGCCATTGCCACCAGTAACAACGCACTTTAATACATATTTACCAACAGCCAGTCCATATACATTATTTCGAGCTGTATAATAAGAATTGGTACTAAGTTTATAAGAGCAAACAGTCCTTTTTATACCGCTTGATGATGGCACAACCTCAAAATAATTTATCAAGTCTTTATTTGTTTCATTATAATATATTACACTATCACCATCAAGAGCGCGTATTGCGGGAGGATCAGCATCTATTTTACTAACAGTAACACTATTATCTTTACTTTCGTTACCTGCCTTATCTTTTACGCATATCTTATAAGTTCCATTTGCTGTAACATTAAATTTATTAGATGTTTGATAACTTCCACATTTATCATCACTTAAAATTGCATAACCCTCTATCCCCGAACCAGATTTGTCAGTAGCTATTATTTCAATATCATTATTTGTTTTCCAACTATCTTCAACATTAATATCAGTTACAACGGGAAATTCTCTATCTATATTCACAACTACTGAAGTATTACCAACTTTTTCATTATATACTATACTACATGAATAAGTAACCCTAGCGACCGAATTTACCTTAGTTTCAACTCTAGCTTCTTCACTTGAAAATCCTGTGTTTGTAATCCATTTAATTTGAGCATTATTTTCATCTAAAAGTGTTCCTCCAAATTTTACACCTAATGTCACATTATCGTTAAACCAATCATTAACACTCAAATTAATACACTCATTGCCATTAAAATAACATATATTAATTGCAGTCTCTTTAACATAACTTTTACAAGCGGTTTTATCATCATTACTTAAATTTTCACCAAGTTTTGCTTCATATTTTCCATCAACATATTTCATATCAAGTAAATAACAATTCATACTTGTGTTGTCTCTAGGATCATAAATATCAGATGTATCATCTGGCTTAATGTATCCTTCTTGAATTAAATCTTCAACACTTATTTTAATTATGCCTGTATCCTCGGCGTATTCTGCTGCTTTGCCACTTAAATATACTACGAGATTTTCATAGTCTTTTTCTAAAATTTTTTTTCTAACGTTTGTATAAACTAATACTGATATGGTTATTAAGATAGATAAAATTACCACAACTGCTAGTAGTTCTACTAAAGAAAAACCATTTTTATTTAATAACTTTTTCATAGAATACCACCTATCATAATATTATAGTAAAAATTGATTTTAGTCAATATATCTGATGTAAAATTTTCGACTAGATGAGCAAAGTTTAGATAACGTATTTGGGCCATAGAAAATGGAGAATAGGTTGTTTTATAAAATATTGTAAATTAAAAATTATTTTCATTATTAAGTATATACGAAATACCTGTGTTGCTTGGATGTAACACAGGTATTTCTTTAGTTTATCAATATGGTTTTTTTATTATTTTTTCATAAGGCCTAAGTTCGTTTGTTTTTGTTTCTTGAATCTTTTGTATTTTGATTATATTTCTTCCGCCTGCATCGTTTGGAAGTTCAAAGGAACATATATTTTCGATGGTTCCATGCATTTTTGATATAGCGTTTTTACTTTTTTCTATTTCTTCTTGATTACTTCCTTTCATGGCAATGAAATATCCATTTTCTTTTACTAAAGGCATGGCAAGTTCTGTTAAAACTGGCATGTTAGTAACGGCCCGAGCAGTTACTACATCATATGAATTTAATCTTTCTTCACGGATAGATTCTACCCTAGTGCATAGAAGTTTTAAGTTATCTACAGGAATTTTTTCTTGAAGTTTTGTTAAAAACTTCATCTTTTTGTTATTACTATCAAGTAAAGTAACATTTAAAGATGGGAAAAAAATTTTTAATACCATACCAGGAAAACCCGCGCCAGTACCAAAATCAAGTAAATTTTTACATGTATTTAAGTCTATTACTTTAGCAATAGTTAAGCTATCATAAAAGTGTTTTAGATAAATATCATCTATATTAGTTATTGCTGTTAAGTTGGTATGTTTGTTATATTCTTGTAAAAACTTAGCATAAATACTTAACTTTTCTAGTTTCTCACCAGTTACCTCTATGCCTAGTTCTTTGGTTTTACTTATAAAATCATCTATTTTCATCTTTACCATATTCTTTCTTTAAATAAATAGTTAAAACAGAAATATCTACGGGATTTACTCCGCTTATACGAGATGCTTGCGCAATTGTTTTTGGTCTTATTTTATCTAGTTTTTGCCTTGCTTCACTTGCTAAATTAGTTACTTTGTTATAATCTATATCATCAGGAATTTGCTTTTCTTCGAGCTTTTCTAATTTTTCAACCTCTTTATAAGCTTTTTTTATGTACCCATTATATTTGGCATTTATTTCTACTTGTTCTTTGACATCAGTTGGGTAATCTATATTTATAAAGTTTTCAATAAATTTTAAGTTTATTTCTGGTCTTTTAAGTAAGTCATAAAAGTTTAAACCCGTGAGAGGTATGTTTATATTATTATTTATAAATATATTTTTTACATCACTTGTTAAATGAAGAGTATTGTTTGTTAAATATTCAGTTAAGTTTTTAATACCCTCTTCTTTGGCAAGTAATCTTTGATATTGTTCATCATTTATTGTACCTATTTTTTTAGCATAATGACGAAGTCTTAAATCAGCATTGTCATGTCTTAGAATAAGCCTAAATTCAGCCCGTGATGTTAACATACGATAAGGTTCAATGGTTCCTTTAGTTACTAAATCATCTATTAAAACTCCGATATAAGCTTCACTTCGTTTTAGTATCAAAGGCTCTTTGTTATCTATCTTTAATGCAGCATTTATACCAGCAATGATACCTTGGCCTGCGGCTTCTTCATAACCACTTGTGCCATTTATTTGCCCAGCGGTAAATAAGTTTTCTAAGACTTTATTTTCAAGACTTGGTTTTATTTGAAGGGGGTCAATGGCATCATATTCGATGGCATAAGCATATTTTGTTATTACAGCATTTTCAAGACCATGCAAGCTATGTACCATTTGTTCTTGAACATCTTCAGGCATACTTGTTGAAAACCCTTGTAAGTACCAATCATCGTAGTAAAGACTTTCTGGTTCTAAGAATAATTGGTGTCTTTCTTTATCAGCAAATCTTACAATTTTATCTTCGATTGATGGACAATATCTAGGCCCTATGCCGGTTGCATAGCCTCCATACATTGCAGATTTTGTTAAATTTTCACGAATAATTTCATGAGTCTTTTCATTTGTGTATAATAGATAACAAGAATTTTGGTTTTCAATCTTGTAAGATGGAGCGTCATCACACGAAAATGTCCAGAAAGTATTATCTCCATATTCTTCGCTCATAACAGAAAAATCAATAGAATCTTTCTTTATTCTTTGTGGTGTTCCAGTTTTAAGTCTAATTATTTTTAAACCATACTCTTTAAGTTTTGTGGACAAATAGTTACTTCTTCTTTCCCCATGTGGTCCGCCAGGAGTATTTTTGCTACCAACAAGAATATTACCACATAGATAAGTACCTGTAGTTAAAATAACTGTTTTTCCTGAGATTCTTTCATTATTCTCAGTAATAACACCCTTTACAGTATTATTTTCAATAATAAGGTCTTCTACTAAAGATTCTTTGATAGTTAAATTAGGCATCTTCATAAGATATTCTTGCATATTCTTTGGATATGTTATTTTATCTGCTTGAGCACGAAGACTTCTTACAGCAGGACCTTTAGAATTATTAAGCATCTTAATTTGAATGTGAGAAATATCAGCAATTTTACCCATCAAACCTCCGAGAGCATCTACTTCTCGAACAATAATACCTTTGGCAGTACCGCCGATGGATGGATTGCATGGCATGTCACCAATATTTTTGATATTGCCCGTTATTAACAATGTTTTTTTACCCAATTTAGCTGCAATATGACATGCTTCAATACCTGCATGTCCACCACCAACAACAATTACATCGTACATACTTTTCACCTACTTTCCCAAACAAAAATTACTAAATATTTTGTCTACTAGTTCGCCTTCATAGCTTTCACCCATTATTTCACCTAAGTAATCCCAAGCTGCTTTTAAATCTATTTCAATCATATCAACTGAAAAGCCAGCATTTAAGTTCTTTTGAGCATTTTTTAAAGACTTTTCAGCTTTATTTACTAAGTCTATTTCTCTTAAATTACATAAATAACTCATATCTTTATTAACTATAGTTTCTAGTCTTAATTTATTTTTGATAGCATCTTTTAAAGTATTTAAACCATCTAAATCTACTGTATTTCCATAGATTACATCTTTTATAGTATCTGGCAATGTAAGTCTTTTTTCTAAATCTATTTTATTTACAAATACAAGTAGATTATCTGAGCTATATTCTTTTAACATGGTAATTTCTTCATTAGTAATTTCTTCATTATTATTTAAAACAAATAACACTATATCAGCATTATCCGCGGTTCTTTTGCTTTTGTCAACGCCGATTTTTTCAACTATGTCTTTTGTTTCTCTGATACCTGCGGTATCTATGAAGTTTATAGCTACACCATTTAAGGTAATTGCACCTTCGACTATATCCCGAGTTGTACCTGGTATATTAGTTACAATTGCTTTTTCTTCATCAAGCAAACTATTTAGAATACTACTTTTACCAACGTTGGGTTTACCTATTATGGCAACGTTTACCCCTTCTTTAATAAGTCTTCCATTTTTAGCGCCACTTACTAGAACATTTAGTTCTTTAGTTATATCATCTAGATAATCACGCATTAGATTTTCTGTCACTTCAAGTTCATCTGTATATTCTGGATAATCTATATTTACTTCAATATTAGCTAGTATTTTAGCTATTTTTTCTCTTAGATTGCTTATTTGCTTTGATAATTTCCCATCAACATTATTAATAGCTAAAGTTCTTGCGGCATCTGTTTTAGCAATGATTAAATCATTTACAGATTCTGCTTCAAGAAGGTTAATTCTGCCATTTAGGTAAGCTCTTTTGGTAAATTCTCCAGGTTCTGCAAGCCTTGCACCACTTGCAAGTAATACTTCCATTATCTTTTTAGTCGTAGATATACCTCCATGACAATTTATTTCGATGGTGTCTTCCGTAGTATAAGTCTTTGGACCTTTCATGAGCATGACTAAAACTTCATCAATTACTTCACCATTATAATTAATGTGTCCATAGTGAATTGTATGAGTTAAGGCATTTTTTAAATCATGGTCAAAAACACTATCTACGATAGCAATGGAGTCGTTTCCTGTGATACGAATTATAGATATTGCCCCAATACCCATGGATGTTGATATTGCACATATTGTATCTTCCATAAAGAATTACTTCCTTTCATCGGATGTATTATAGCACATTTTTTAGTAAATATAAATATTTTTTACTGTATCTGGTTTGACTTTAGTTTTAAGTTGTTACTATTCACAGCCCAAATCATAAAAAGTGATAAAAATAACTAAAAAAAGTTATTTTTTTCTTGACTTCCTATGTATACCACAGTATAATAATATACATAGGAATAGAGGTGATTTTGATGTTGGATATTATAAAAGTTGATGTACCTAAAAATAGAACAATTATTGTAAAATCCGGTAAGAGCCAAATTAAGTATGTCTATTATATTCTTAAAAGTTATAGAAACGATAAAGGTCAGCCAACTGGTAAAACAATATCTATTGGAAGATATGATGAAGAAAATAATAAATTAATTCCTAACGATAACTTCTTTAAATATTTTGATTGTAATGTTAAAATAGAAGTCATCGGAGAAAAAAAACAATAAATTCGAAGGTACTGTATGGCAAGTAATTATTCAAACAAATTATATAAAGATTATGAAAAAGAATTACATCAAAACCAAAAATTTATGTTTTTTTGTCTTAACAACTGAAAAAGTCGGGTTTTAACACAAAATTCCAGCTTTTTTTAACTCTTTTTACACATTTTTCCAAAATAAAGAAAAACAGACTCAATATAGAGCCTGTCCATCTCAGCTTGAAACCTTATCTCTTAGAGAATCAGCATAGCCTATTAATTTAAGTTGGTCTTCTGTTTTAAGATATATAAATCTTTCTAGTAATTCTTTTTCTTTATCACTTAAAATATGATTCATATACTTTATTGGAGTATCATCATCTGTTAAGCCTAACAAATAATCTGTACTTGTTTGTAAGTAATTAGCTAGTTCTATAAGAACTTTGGCGCTTGGATAACTTACTCCTGATTCATAAACACTTATCGATTCTTGTTGTACTCCAACTGCAATCGCAACATTTAATTGACTCTTATGTCTTTTTTCTCTAATTATTCTAAGATTTTCCATAAATACATTTATTCCTTCCATAATTATTTTATAACAATAGTTTATATTTATAATAATTATATTTTGTTATTTTCATAAATAATATTTATATATTATACAATAAACCGTTATATTTACAAAAGAAATAAATAAAAACCACTAATTAAAGTGGTTTAATCACAATATGTCTGTTAGGTTCTTCCCCTTCACTTTCAGTTTTAATTCCTTTAAAATCTGTTAAAGCAATATGAATAATTCTTCTTTCATAAGAGGTCATATTATCTAAAGCTACTGGTATATTGGTTTCTAATACTTCCTTTGCTGTCTTTTTGGCTAGCCATTCAAGCCTTTTATTATTCTTTTCTTTGTAATTAGAAACATCCAAGTTAAATTTATAATAATTTCCAGTAATATTTTGAATATATTGCTTAGCAAGGGTTTCTAAAGCTTTTAAAGTGGCTCCTTCTTTACCTATTAGAATATAATCTTTGTTTGAATACATTCTTATTGTTACTCTATCATCTTTGTTACTTAATTCCATTGTAACTTCAAGGCCCATGTTTTCAACGACACTTCTTAAAAATTCTTTTATTTCATTGTTAATATCTGTCTTTAGATATGCGGTTACTTCATAAACAGTTCCTTGAAAAAGTTTACCTTTTTTGACTGTTGATGTATACAAGAATTCTTCTTTTGAAAGATTGTTTTCTTCCATTAAAGCTTGCAATGCAGCTTCAGCTGATTTTCCTTCCTTAATTATTTTTTCCATACTTCATACCTTCTTTCTTAACTAATTTATCTTTAATCTTAGTTTTACTTTCTTTATCTTTTTTATTAGTTAAGTCTTTATTACTTAATTTAGTGACCAATATGTTTTGAACTGCGATAAATGCATAAGTTACAATCCAGTAGAATGCCAGTGCTGTTGGAAGTGTAAGTGATGCATAAGTTATAACACCAAGCATAACATAAAGCATAATTTTCATTTGTTTCGCAGCTTCAGGTGATTGATTACCTGCGCTATTCATTGATTGTTTAAATGAAAAATAAGTTGATACGGCAATCAGTACTAGTAATAATAAATATAAATAATTACCTTCCTTGATACCTACGAGTGGTGTCATACCTAAATTAAATGTTAATAATGTTTCTTCATAAATTGATGGAGTACGATATATTGCTTGCAAGAAAGCAAAGAATAATGGAAGTTGGATGAATGCCATTAAGCACCCTACCATCGGATTTACTTGGTATTTTTTGTAAATCAACATTGTTTCTTGACTCTTAGCCATCAGAGATTCATTATCAGTTTTATTACGATATTTTCTTTCTAATTTTTCAATTTCAGGCTGAGCTTTCTTCATATTCATTGTTTGTTTAGTACTTTTAATCGTAAATGGCAGTAAAACCAAACGAATGGCAAGACCAATAAGAATGAGCGATATACCTAAATTTCCAACGAGCTTACCTAGAATAAGAATTAAATAAGCTAATGGTTTTACAAATAGAAATTCCCATAACCCTGAGGATTCATTAGAATTTATTTTAAATTCAGTACAATCAGGTAAATCCTCAAAATCTACATTTAATTGCTTACTATATTTTTTGTATATGTTATACAAATCCCCGCCTTCTTCAGGTAGACATAATATATCTTTTTCAAGCATTTGGCCTGTTTCTTCATATCTTACTATTTCGTTATTTTTATCTACAATATATTTATTTGTTCCACATCCGCTTGTAAGAAGAATAACAAATAATAACACTGCGATTTTAAATTTATGTTTCATATTTATCCTTTCTTTAGTGTATTTATCAAATCTTGTTCTAATTCACTAAATGAAGCATTATTTGCTTCTCTCTTAATCATTATAATATAATTATTGTTATTTTTAAAGAGAAATCTATTTTTATCTACAATATTTCTAAATTGTCGTTTAAATTTATTTCTAACTACGGCATTGCCTAGTTTTTTACCTACGGCAATGCCGTAGTTTGGTTTAGGGTAATTTTTTTCTTTAGAGAAAATATAGACATATTTTCCTTTTAGTTTATTACCCTTTTTTATTATCTCATTAAAACTTTCATGAGATTTAACCATTTCATATCTTTTCATAATTTATTTTTTGTAAAAAAACCACATTAAAGTGTGGTTTTCTATTTACATAAAACTTTGCGTCCTTTTCTACGACGATTTTTTAGAATATCAGTTTCTTTACGTGCAAAAAATCCATGTTTTTTCTTTGCTTTTCTTTTATTTGGTTGATATGTTCTTTTCATAATAAAATTTCTCCTTTTCTTTAATAGCGTTACTATTATAATATTAAATAATGGGTTAAGTCAAGAAAAATAGATGTTTTTTGATACTTTTTACATCAAATTCCGTAAAATTTGGGTAAAAATGTTTCAATATTGTTATCTTAAAGTTGGTATATCCCATTCTATATCATCATCAAATGTAAAATCTTCTAATCCATATGATGATGGTACTATTTCTTGCGTTTCGGTTGTCTCACTGATAAAATTAGTATTTTTTTCCATTCTTTCTAATCTTGTATATGTTTTTTCAAGCGTTTGCCTATATTGCTTTCTTAATTTTTCGATAGATTCAATTGTTAGCTCTTTTTCAAATGAATCATTTAGCACTATTTCATCGGTTTGGGTATCAAAATAACCTAATATAAATTTTGGGTCAAGATAATATCTTACATTGTTGCTTTCTTCTTTCTTTATCATAAAGGCACCAAATCTTTCACCATCTAAATCGGCAGTATCTCCCATAGCATTAATATATTCAATAGGTAGACGAATTAAAATTATTTTTTTGGATTCACAATGTTCCCAGTTTTTTAATTTTTCATTTAGTTTATCTATATTTTGAGTATCCAAACCAATTGTTGTATAGTATAAACTATTATCTTTTGTTCTAAGCCCATTTTTAAAAATGGATTCAATTACTTTTTTGGAATCGCTGCTTCTTCCTGTTCCATGTCCTAGAAAAAAGTATCCTTCTTCATTTAAAATATTACTTATATCATTTAGTTTGCAAAGAGTTTCCATGTTATTTCTCCGATTTTGTATTGATACTCATAGAACTACTTACTTTACCATTTACATCCATAATCCATACGTAGTATTTTTTGTATTCATAAATTGAAATGGTTGCAGTATTATCTGTTATTTCTTTCCAACAAATAGATTTTTCATCTGGGGTGCTTTTAGTAGATTTAACACAGTATTTTATAGCATCACCACTTGTGGTAATATTAAGCTTGCCATTTTGTATTTCTAGAGCTTCTACTTTTGCACTCATTTCATCTTCAACTTTAACATAGTATGAGTTGCTTTCATTATTTTGTGGCATTAGATTATAAACGATTACAGCAGTAAATATTATTAAAATAAATACTCCTGCACTTATTATAAATGTTAATCCTTTATTTTCTTTCATGGTTCCTCCTTATAATCTTTAAATAACTTTGTATATATTGGTTTTGCTAGTTCTCCAATTATGAATGATATAAAGCATACACCTAAAGTTATTGCTATATCTCTTAATTGTAAGTTATCTACAACAAAATATTTTGAAATTGGAGTTACAAATATTGTTATTTGAACAAGTAATAAACAAACTACTCCGATTGTTAGTCTTTTATTTTCAAATATATTTTTGTTAATTACTGACTTTTTAATGTTTCTACATGAAAATGCAAATAAAAGTTCATTTAAAACTAAATACATAAACATTAAAGAACCTGCGGTATTTGCATCTTTTGTTTTAGCAAAATACACAAATAATATTATCATTAACATTGATTTAAATAAAGCACTAATAATTATTTTTGATGTTAATAATGGAGTAAAGAAACTTGTACAAGATTTATTTGCTGGAGTATCTTCCATAACATCTGAATCTGATTTTTCAAAAGCAAGCATAATAGCTGGTATTGAATCAGTTACTAGGTTTATCCACAAAAGTTGAAGTGTTGTAAACATTTCCATGTTAAGCAGCATTGATACAAAAACTAATATTACTTCAACTATATTTCCTGCTAATAGGTAAAGAATTACTTTTTTGATATTGGCAGTTATTCTTCTTCCTTCTTCTACACCATCTACAATTGTTGAAAAACTATCATCAACTAATATGCAGTCGGCAACTTTTTTTACTACTTCTGTTCCTGTGATACCCATTCCTATTCCAATGTCGGCTTTTTGAATGGCTGGAGCATCATTTACTCCATCGCCAGTCATAGCAACAACATAACCATCACTTTGCAGTGCTTCAACTATTCTTAATTTGGTATTTGGACTAATTCTTGCGTAAACTTGATAGTATTTAACTGCTTCTAAAAGTTCATCATCAGTCATTTTATCTACCATTTTTCCTTCAATGGCTTTATCATCTGTATCTATTATATTTACGGCTTTTGCTATCGCAATGGCTGTATTTATGCTATCTCCAGTAATCATAATAGGTTTTAAGCCAGCTTTATGACAAATTGTTATGGCGTTTGGTACACTTTCTCTTGGTGGATCCATCATACCAATTAATCCTATAAAAATCATATTTTCTTCAGGGTTTTCTAGTTCATTAAATTTATATGCAAGGGCTAGTAACCTTAATGACTTTGCTGATTCTTCTTTTTCTATTTCAAATATTTTTTCTTTGTATTCCTTTGTCATTTGGTATATACTACCATCTTTTAAATAATGTGTACAATTATTTATTATTGAATCTAAACTCCCTTTGGTAAAAGAAAATGTCTTATCATTTATTTTATTTATAACACTCATCATTTTTCTGTCAGAATCAAAGGGATATTCCTTTATTCTTTGAATATTTGTTATTAAATATTTTTTTGATTCTAAATATTTGTAAATAGCTACTTCTGTTTCATCACCGATATAGTTATTTTCACCTTTTACAACATTATGACATAAATTTGCACCATACTTAAACATATCAGCATTACTTATATCTTCTTCTTCATTGAATTTTTGATCATTTACATATATCATTTTTACAAGCATTTTATTTTGTGTTATTGTACCCGTTTTATCTGAACATATTATATCTGTTGAACCTAGAGTTTCTACAGAAGCTATTTTTCTTATGATAACATTTCTTTTTGCCATACTAGACATACCTAGAGAAAGAATAATGGTAATTATTGATGACATTCCTTCGGGTATAGCTGCTACTGCTAGAGAAATTGATAACATTAAAACGTCAAAGAAATCATTTTTCTTTATTAAACCTATTACCAGCATAAGTACTATAATAGCTAAAATAATGTATGTTAGTAGCTTGCTAATTTTATTAATTTTCTTTTGAAGTGGTGTTATATCGCTTTTTTTATTCATTAAACTATGGGCAATTTTGCCAAGCTCAGTGTCCATTCCAGTTGCACAAACTACTACAAAAGCATGTCCATTTGTAACATTACATCCAGCATGAACCATATTAGTTCTTTCATATAACTCTTTATCTACATTAATTAAATCATTAGTTTTCTTTATACTTTTTGATTCACCAGTTAAAGTAGATTCATTAATCATTAAATTTTCTGAAGTTATAATTCTGGCATCTGCGGATACATAATCTCCAGCTTCAAGTTCAATAATATCCCCTACTACAATCTTTCTTACATCAATAAGTTTTTTCTCTTTATTTCTATAAACATAGTTATTGGTTATAAACATTTTATTTAATTCTGATATTGCAACATCTGCTTTTTTCTCTTGAATAAAGCTTAATAAAGCATTAATTATAACTATTATTATAATGATTATTGAATCAAAATAAGATTCATTTCTTATATAAGAGATTACTGCTGAAAAAATTGATGCAAATATTAAAAGAATTATCATGAAATCATTAAATTGACCAAGAAATAACGCTATATTTGATTTTTTCTTAGCTTCATCTAGCTTGTTTTCACCATTGGAAATAAGCCTTTTTTGGGCTTCTTCATCGGTTAAACCATCTATATTTGTTTCAAACTTTTTGTATAATTCTTCAACACTTTCTTTATAAAATTCTTCTTTCATTTTAACCACCTTTTTTACTTTGTTAAACCATGTACGATGCTATAAATAATGTTAACACAAAAATAATAGCAATTACAATAATAATTGTGAATATATTTATAAAAACATAATAGATATTTTTATGTAATTTGATTCCACAATTTCTGCAATATAAATCCTTTTCTTTATTTTTACTATGGCAATTTAAACATTCTTTCATTTTAACCTCAATACATTTATTATTTCCAGACTTGCAAGAGTTGCACTACTTTGATGAAGATAATAATCATGAATTGCTTCTGCAATTGTTTCATCTGCTATTAGATTACCATTTTTATTTTTACTACTAGCATAAGTAGATATTGATTTTGCAAAATCATCTAAAGATAAGTTAGAGTTATTTTTTAAATTATAATTATTTAACGCTTCCATGACAATTTTTTTTGAAAAACTTTGACTATCAAATTCCTCTAAAATACTATTTATTGTTTCTTCATTATCAGGTGTTACATATGTTATATTATCGATGTTATGGGTTTTTAAGAATGTTTTAAATGATATGTAATGACCTAATTCATGAGCAATGGTTGATACCCATGTTGCATCTTTTACATAAAAGTTAGTACCTACAACTTCATCTATATTTTTAGATAACATTGATTCATTTAAAAAGTAATAACTATTTAAAAGTATTTGTGTTTTATTTATTTTATTATATTTATTAATATTGTTGTTATGATTTGCAAAACCAAACATTGGTTGAAAATATGCGATATATTCATCTTTTTCAGGTGCATTTGTTATTGTAATATTTGTTAAAGCTCCATCTATATTCGGAAATAAAGTATACATTTTCTTTATTACATCACTTATTTTATAACTTAAATCACTAGATACATCACAAAAACTTACTTTTGCTATATTATAAGTTTCTTCTAAAGAATATTCTAATTGTTTAACATCCATATTATTTGAACATAAGTAATCTTGATTTTCTATATCTATTTTTATTAAATTAATGGCTTCTTCATATGAATTTACTTCAACATTATTGTATACATTATCCGTTTTAAGAATAGATGAATTATATCCATTTTTAAGGGAATTTATTTGTTTTTCTATGTATGCAAGTGGTCTTAATAAATTATTACCACGAATTATTATTATGAATGCAAAAAGTATTACTAATATGCTAAAAAAGCTTAGTAGTAGTCTTAATTTATTGTTTTGTTTATCAATATTTCCTTGTGATGTAATTTTATTTTTTGAATAAATTTCTCTATGTCCTTTAGCTGTTAATGAACCACAATTAAAACAATAGTTATCATCTTTTTCAACTATATTATGACAGTCTAGACATGTATAGTTAACATTATTATCCATAGACTCATCTACTCCTTAGTATAATTTTAGCAAATAATTAGAAATAAGTCATTATTTTTGTTTAAGCTGTAAAGAGAATTTACTGTTTTTTGATACTTTTTACATCAAATTCCGTAAAATTAGGGTAAAAATGTTTCTTTTATATTGAAAACACAAATAAATTATGATAAGATTTATTTGTATGAAGAATACTTCATATAAAAAAGGAAACATTTGATTTAGCAATGCTGATGTTACTTTTTGTTGGTATTGTTCACTATCACAATTGCTGTGATTAGTGAACTTTTTTTTAAGCAATATTTTAGTTGCTTAAAAATTTCTATCATATATTTCATATGACACCACTCCCTTCTACCTTGTTTCATTTCCCCCTTATTAGAGAGGAGATATGGCATGGATAGACAAGTAACATCAGCTATCAAACATTTCCTGTTTTAATTATAACAAATAACAGTATATATGTAAAGAAAAATAGCAATGTTTTTTATTAAATAAATCTTGATTATAAATTAAATTTATGTTATTATTACATTGTATGAAGAATACTTCATATAAAAAAGGAAACATTTGATTTAGCAATGTTGATGTTACTTTTTTAGGTTGATGTTCACTATCACAATTATTGTGATTAGTGAATTTTTTATTTATCAAAAGTTGGAAGATTATGATTCTTTATAAAATTATTGTAGTTTTCTTTTAAACTTATGGTAGAATCGTATTCTTTAGAAAATATAGAATTATAGTTAATACCAGATTTAATTACATAAAGGATAATATTGGTCCATTCTGGAAAAGCTTTAGAGTAATTGCTTTGGTAATAATAGTTTTTAATATCATCAAAAGAAAATGGAAGTTCTACTTGTTCATAAGATGTAATGTTATCATTAATAGTTAAAATTCCAAATGTGGATAACTGTTTTTTACCCATATAACAACTTATAGCGCCAGAGTTTATAAATAATTTATCTTTATATATAGTATTAAAATGCTTGTGAGTATGCGCAAATAGGTATATATCAGATGGATAATCCTTAAGTAAATTATCGAATATATGATACGAATTTTCAGAAAGATAATCCCTAGTTTTATAGGGGCTTCCATGGGATATACATATGTTTTTGTTATCTATAGATATAATCTTTGTATTTTGTAAGGTTTTAAGATATGCAAAATTCTCATTAGTTAAATTAAGATATGTATAATACATAGGGTACATTTTTTCATTTAAAGTACTTATTTCTTTAGAAATACTTAATATAGATTCTTCACGGTTACCTAATATTACTTGCGAAGGTAATTTCCTTATAATATCTATAATCTTGTTGTCATCTGGTCCATCTGTTAGAAAATCTCCACATATTAAATATAAAGATATGTTTTTATCTTTTAAATATTCTAGGACTTTGTTAAGTAAATAAAGATTACCGTGGATATCATTCAATATAGCTATTTTTTTCATATATCATCAATACTATTGTATCATGAATGTTTGTGGATAACTAGCCTTTTTTGGGGATTGTTGATAAAATGTGGATAAGTATATAAATTTATTCACAGAATTAACAACATTTTATCAAAATCTTGTTTGTGGATATTTTGTTATTAAGTACTGTGTTGATAAAATTTTGTTGATAGTGTGGATAACTTATTTAAATAGGCTTAAAATAAAGATTTTTAAAGTTGATAAGTTTGGGGATTATAAAAAAGTTATCAAAAATGTAAATTTAGACTTTTATTTTTGGGAAAAATGGTTTAAAATTTAGTTAGGAAATTTAGTTAGCGGGGTGAGGTTTTGAAAACGGATAAACTTTTTTCACAATTTTTGAATGATATACAAGCTCAAGTTACAGATTCAGCTTTCACGATTTGGTTTTCAAAACTAGAGCTTTTGTCTATCGTCAACAATGTAATAACGATTAAAGTACCAATGGAAGTTCATAAGAAAATGTTAAGTGAAACTTATGAGGATATTATTGATAATACTTTTTTTGCTATGACTGGGGTTCATTATAATTTTAAATATATTACCCACGAAGAAGTGGATAACTTTGTAGAACCTATGAGTGATGACAATTTAGATGAGGCGGAGATTGAATGGAATACTAATTTAAATCCGAAGTTTACATTTGATAGTTATGTTGTTGGTAATTCAAATAGACTAGCATTTGTGGCAGCGAGGGCTGTTGCGGAAGCTCCTGGGACTATTCACAATCCTTTGTTTATATATGGAAGAAGTGGAATAGGGAAGACACATTTAATGCAAGCAATTGGTAATTATATAAAAGATCATTCAAAATTAAAGGTTTTGTACACAACTAGTAGTGAGTTTAGAGATGAGTTTACTGGGGTTGCAACAAGTGCTAATAAAATGAATTATGCCAATGATTTTAAAAACAAATATCGAAATGTAGATGTATTAATTATCGATGATATTCAATTTTTGGTAGACGCAGAGAAAACTCAACAAGAGTTTTTCCACACATTTAATGCGCTTCATCAAGCTAATAAACAAATAATAATAAGTAGTGATCGAAGCCCTGATGATTTAAAGAAAATTGAAGAACGGCTTCGAAGTAGGTTTATGTGGGGACTACCTGTGGATATTTTTCCACCAGATTTTAATCTAAGATGTGATATAATAAGGTCGAAGATTAAAAACACGAGTGTAGAGGATAAGTTAGATGATGATGTTATTGAATATATTGCCAATTCATGTGTTAATGATGTAAGGCATATTGAGGGTACCATAAATAGGTTACTAGCTTACACAGCAATGATGGTTCCTGAAAAAATTACTTTAGATTTTGCAAATGAAGCTTTAAATGATTATGTTAAAACAAATATATTTATAAGTAATTCAATTGCATCTATTCAAAGTGCAGTAGCGGAATACTTTAAGATATCGGTAGATGATTTAAAAAGTAAACGCAGAACTAACTCGGTTGTTAGGCCAAGACATATAGCAATGTATTTATGTCGGATGGAAACAGATGAAAACCTACAAAAAATTGGCTTAGAATTTGGAGGTAGAGACCATTCGACAGTATCTACGGCAATTGACAAGATAAAGGAAGAATTAGAAAAGAATCCTAATCTGGATAAGATGTTGAAAGAAATAAAGATAAAGTTACAATAATGTTGATAACTTGGAATGAAAAAGTACAGTAAAATAAAGAATAAATTGGAAAAAATATGGAGTTATCCACACTAATAACACCACTAATAAATAATAATAATTAAAAAGAAAGAAAGAAGGATGGAAAAATGAAATGGACGATTGAAAAAAATGTAATTTTGGAGGCATTAAATAATGTTACAAAAGCTTTAAGTCAAAGGACAACAATACCTGTTTTAAATGGGATTGTATTTGATGTAAATGAAAAGGGGATAGAACTTTTAGCAAGTGATTCTGAATTAACTATTAAAGTTCTTATTAAAAGTGAAGATATAAAGATGCTTGATGGTAGTGGTAAAGTTATTATTCAAAGTAAGTATTTTGTGGATATGATAAGAAAGATGCCTAGTGAAGTAATTGATTTTGAAGTGGAAGATAACTTAAAAATAAAAATAAGTACACCAAATAATCAATATAGACTTAATTGTTATAATCCAAGTGATTATCCAAATATAAATATAGAAAAGTCTAACGGTGTTATTAACATTAAGTCTGAGGTGTTAAGACAAATAATAAATCAAACTTCTTATGCACTATCAACACAAGAAGTAAGACCTCTTTTAACTGGTATTAACTTTAAAATAAATGGGGATATCTTAGAATGTATTTGTACTGATTCATATAGATTATCTAAAAAAATTGTGAAGTTAGATGCTCCTAGTGATAAACAAGTAAATATTGTTATACCTGGAAGAAGTATTACGGAACTTGAAAAGATTATTAGTGAAGATGATAATGTGGAAATCTATGTATTTACTAACAAAATATTATTTGTTTATAAAAATATTTATGTTCAAAGCAATTTGTTAAGTGGAAGTTACCCAGAAACTGGGCATTTTATACCAAATGATTTTGCTTACATGATTAATCTTAATATGAAGGAATTTTATGATGCAGTAGACAGAGCGTCTTTGTTAGAAAAGAATATTATAAAGATGCATATTCAAGATAAGGATATGGTTATTACATCAACAAGTAATGAACTTGGTAATGCAGAAGAAAAGTTACATATTGATTGCAATAATAAAGAAAAAATAGAAATATCTTTCTCAAGCAAGTATATGATGGATGCTTTGAAGGTTATAAAAGAAGATAATATTTTGCTTTTACTTAATACTGATGATAAGCCAATTTTAATTAAACCAGTGCAAGATGAATCGCTTACAGAGCTCATTTTGCCTATAAAAACATATTAAAATGATAAAAATTTGAACAAATTTGCGTTTGTTCTTTTTTTTCGACAAATTTCGCGGGTTTGATGTGGTATGATAAGTAATTAAGGAGGGTTTTTGTCTATGTTTAAAATTAATAAAGAAGTATTATTTATTGATTATGATGGTTTAAATACTAATGTGGTAACTACTCATGGTGATGTAAGTTTTAAGGGGAATAATATTAAAGGTATTCTTAATGAAAGTTGCATTTGTTATGGAAGTAGTTTAAATGGAAGATTAAAGGGAAGTAAATTTGCTTTAAATAGTAAATATAAATTACCTATAATAATTAGTGAAAAAGATAGATTAGTGTTTTTTCCAATCAAAGAGATGGGTCAGGAAATATGGTTTAATTTTGATATGATTAAAGAAGTAAATCGTAAAAATGATGGTGTCCAAGTAATATTTAAAAATGGTTTAAAGAAAGATATAAATGTAAGTTATACGGTATTTAATAACCAAGTTCTTAAAGCTAGTAGATTGTGGATAATATTTTTAGCTTAAAAAGTGAATTTTTCCTTTAAAATAGTCTTAGATTGTGATATAATTAGTATGTGTATAGGTATACCAAAATAGCTTTAATTTTTAATATAGGGCTACTAAGGGGGTAAATTAATGAAAATTGATAGTTTAAACTTAATGAATTTTAGAAATTATGAATCATTAAATATCTCTTTTGGTAATCTTAATATTATATATGGGCTTAATGGAAGTGGAAAAACTAACATTGTAGAGGCTATTTATACTTTAGCACTAACTAAATCATTTAGAATAAATAATGATAAAGTCATGATTAAGAAAGGAAAGTTAAAAGCTAGGATTAAGGGAAACGTTTTAAAAAACGCAGATGAGAATGAATTTGGAGTAGAAATAAGTAATGATGGGAAAGTTGTTACGATAAATGGAGAAAAAAAAGATAAGGTAAGCGATTATGTGTCGAGGATTAATGTTATTTTGTTTAATCCAAGTGACACAAGGCTTATTGATGTGGCTCCAAGTGAGAGAAGAAAGATGCTGAATATTGAAATAAGTCAAATTTATAAGGAGTATCTTGTGGTTCTTACAAGTTATCAACGTATTTTAAAACAGAGAAATTTTTATATTCGAGGAATGTATGTTAATGGAAGTTATACTAGTGAATATTTGGATATACTTACTAAAAAGTTAGTGGAGTATGGCAAAGTTATTTGTAAATATAGAAATGATTTTGTAGATAATATAAATAAATATATTACAAGTAATTATGAGAAGATATTTGGAATTGGGACTTTAAAGTTAAGATATGTTTCAACATTTAAAAATAAGACAGAGGAAGAGCTTTTGAAAAGATTTAAAAATAATTATCAAAAAGAACTTAGTGTTGGTAAGACTTTAGAGGGTATTCATCATGATGATGTTGTGTTTATTTTAGATAATAATAATTTGAAAGAATGGGGAAGTGAGGGGCAGAAGAAAAATGCTATTATTTCCTTTAAACTTTCGGAGATTAAGGTTATTAATGAAATAAAAGGTTATAATCCAGTGCTTATTTTAGATGATTTATTTAGTGAGTTAGATAAGGAAAAGATTACAAATTTACTGGGAATGTTAGATAGAGATGTTCAGACATTTATAACTACGACAGATTTAAGAAATATAAGTAAAAAAGTAATTAAGGATGCTAAAAAGTTTAAAGTTTGTAATGGTATATTAGAGGAGGAGTAGAAAATGAAAGAAACACATTATACTGATAATGACATTCAGGTTTTAGAAGGGTTAGAAGCCGTAAGAAAAAGACCTGGTATGTATATAGGTTCAACAGGAGAAAGAGGGCTTCATCATTTAGTTTGGGAAATTGTGGATAATGCAGTTGATGAAGCTTTGGCAGGTTTTTGTGATGATATTGAAGTTATTATTGATAAAGATGATATTATTGAAGTAAGAGATGATGGTCGTGGGATGCCTACGGGTATAAATCAAAAGACGGGGTTATCAACTGTAGAAACAATATTTACGGTTCTTCATGCTGGTGGTAAGTTTGGGGGTGAAGGATACAAAGTTTCTGGAGGTCTTCATGGTGTTGGGGCAAGTGTTGTAAATGCTTTATCTAAATGGCTTGAGGTTACGGTTTATCGTGATGGTAATGTATATTTTCAAAGATTTGAAAAAGGTGGAAAACCAGTTGATTCTTTGAAAGTAATTGATACTTGTGATATTGAAAGAACAGGAAGTACGGTTAGATTTAAACCTGATGAAGAAATATTTGCCGAAACAACTGTGTATAACTATGATACTTTATATAAAAGATTACAAGAAATTGCCTTTTTAAATAAAGGTCTTAGGATAAATTTATATGATTTAAGAGATACGGTAGGTAGGCACGATACTTTCCTTTATAATGGGGGGATTATTGAATATGTAGCTATGCTTAATAAAAGTAAAAAAGCTATCCATGATGATATAATTTATATGAATGGTTCTGAAAATGGTATTGAAGTTGAAGTGGCTTGTCAATATAATGAAACTTATTCACCAAGTATTTATTCATTTACTAACAATATTAATACATATGAAGGTGGTACTCATGAAGATGGGGTTAAAACCGCTTTAACTAAAGTTATTAACAATTACGCAAAAAATGCTAAGATTTTAAAAGATAGTGATGCCGCACTAATTGGGGAAGATTGTCGGGAAGGCTTAACAATGATTATTTCCTGTAAACATCCAGATCCTCAATTTGAAGGTCAGACTAAGACTAAACTTGGTAATACTGAGGTTAGAAAAATTGCAAATGATGTATTTTCACAAGGTTTTGAAAGATTTTTGATGGAAAATCCAAATGAAGCTAAGATTATTGTGGAAAAATGTATTAGTGCTTCACGTGGTAGAATTGCAGCAAAGAAAGCAAGGGAAGCTACGAGAAGAAAAAGTGATTTAGATATTGTAAATTTTGGTGGAAAACTTGTTGATTGTAAGGAAAAAGACCCAAGCGTGTGTGAAATATTTTTAGTCGAAGGGGATAGTGCTGGTGGTTCGGCAATAAAGGGTCGAAATAGTATGACTCAAGCTATACTTCCGCTTAAAGGTAAAGTTTTAAATGTTGAAAAAGCAAGACTTGATAGAGCTTTAAGTAATGATGAAATAAAAACTATTATTACCGCTTTTGGTACGGGAATCGGGCAAGAATTTGATTTAAGTAAGATGAGATATCATAAAGTTATAATCATGAGTGATGCCGATGTTGATGGTTCACATATTAGAGTACTGCTTCTTACATTATTTTATCGTTTCTTTAAACCAATTGTGGAAGCTGGTTATGTATATGCTGCTCAACCACCTCTTTATTGTATAAAACATGGTCAAACTATAAAATATGTTTTAAATGATGATGAAAGAGATGAATACATTAAAGGTTTAAATGAAAAAAATATTAGATATGATATTGCAAGAATGAAAGGTTTAGGGGAAATGGATGCGGAAGAATTAAATGAAACTACCATGGATATAGACCATAGAATTTTACGTAAAATTACTGTTGATGATGCGATTAGTGCAGATGCTGCATTTAGTAAATTGATGGGTGAAGAAGTTGAGCCTAGACGTAAATTTATTGAAGAAAATGCAACATATGCTAAGAATTTGGATTTTTAGGAGGTTATTATGGATCATAGTAGAGATAGACTTGAAGAAAATAATATTGTAAATGAAATAGAATCATCTTTTATTGAATATTCAATGAGTGTTATTATTTCAAGAGCTTTGCCAGATTTAAGAGATGGTTTAAAGCCAGTTCACAGAAGAATTATTTATGATATGTTAGAAAATGGTTTAACACCAGATAAAAAACATCGTAAAAGTGCTACGATAGTTGGTGATGTTATGGGGAAATATCACCCTCATGGAGATTCATCAATTTATGAAGCAATGGTAAGAATGGCTCAAGACTTTAACTATCGTTATTTGCTTGTAGATGGCCATGGTAACTTTGGTAATATTGAGTATCCTAGAGCGGCTGCTTATCGTTATACGGAAAGTAAACTTGCAAAAATTTCAATGGAACTTCTTAGAGATATCAACAAAAATACGGTTAATTTTGTGCCAAATTATGATGATTCAACGGTTGAGCCTGAAGTTTTACCATCAAGATTTCCAAATATTTTAGTTAATGGAACGATGGGTATAGCCGTTGGTATGGCAACAAATATTCCTCCCCATAATCTTGGCGAAGTAATTGATGGATGTATTGCTTATATTGATAATCCAGATATTACAACAGAAGAGTTGATGCAACATGTTAAGGGACCTGATTTTCCAACGGGGGGTATTATTCTAGGAAATTCAGGTATAAAGAAAGCTTATGAAACTGGCCGTGGTTCAATTACTATTCGAAGTAAAGCTACGATTGAAGAAAAAAATGGCAGACATTATATTGTTATTGAAGAAGTGCCTTATGGGGTTAATACTTTAGATTTAAAACAAAAAGTTGCTGATTTAGTTCATAATAAAGTACTAGATGGAATTACTGATTATCATACTGATTTAAAAGATGGTATTAAAATTACTATTACTTTAAAAAGAGATGCTAATCCTCAAGTTGTTTTAAATAACTTATATAAGCATACTGCTCTTCAAACTACGTTTGGTATAATATTCTTGATGCTTGATAAGGGTGTTCCAAGAACCTTAGGTTTAAAAGATATAATAAGTAAATATGTTGATTATCAACAAGAAGTTATTATTAGAAGAACTCAATTTGAACTTGATAAAGCAGAGAAAAGAGTTCATATTCTAGAGGGTTATAAAATAGTCTTTGATAATATCGATGAAGTTATTAAGATTATTAAGGAATCTAAAGCAGATGGAGAAGCAAAAGCGAAGTTAATGGAACGTTTTGGACTTACTGAAGCGCAAACTGACAATATTTTAGAAATGAAATTACGTCGTTTAACGGGTCTAGAACGAGAAAAGATTGAAGAAGAACTAAATGCACTTAGAATTGAAATAGAACGCTTACGGGGCATTTTAGCAGATAATAATAAGGTATTAGGTATTATCAAAGATGAAATGACTGAGATAAAGAATAAATATGGTGATGAAAGAAGAACTAAAATTGATATGACCGCGATAGATTATATTGAAGATGAGTCTTTAATACCAGAAGAAAATATCTTAGTGGTACTTACTAACAAGGGTTATATTAAGAGAACTACATCTGATACATTTAAGTCTCAAAATCGTGGGGGCGTGGGAATCAAGGGAATGTCTACGAATGATGAAGACTTCGTTGAACACATGATTAACTTATCAACACATGATTATATATTATTCTTTACTGATAAAGGTAAGGTTTATAGACTTAAAGGATATGAAATTCCTGAGTTTTCTAGACAATCTAAAGGTATTCCAATTGTTAACTTACTTCAAGTTGAAAAAGATGAAAGGGTTAACGCTGTTATCCAAATATCTCGAGAAGAAAATAGTAAATACTTGTTATTTGCTACGGAAGGCGGAGTTGTTAAGAAAACTTTAATTAGTGAATTTGATAATATTAGAAATAGTGGAAAGATATGTATTTCTTTAAAAGAAAACGATAAATTGATTGATGTTAAAAAGACTAGCGGTAATGACCTAGTACTTCTTGGCTCTGATGCTGGTCGGATGGTTAAGTTTAATGAAGATGAAATCAGAGTTATGGGAAGAACTGCCGCTGGGGTTCGTGGTATTTCACTTGATGGAAATAAGTGTATATGCTCAGAAATTGTTAAAGAAGAAGATACTATCCTTCTTGTAACCGAAAGAGGTTATGGTAAACAAACCAAGGTTAGTGAATATCGTCAAACAAGACGTGGTTCTAAAGGCGTAAAAGCTATGAATATTACTGAAAAGAATGGAAGTCTTGTTAGTGTTAAAATAGTTTATGAAGGTAAAGAACTAGTTATTATGACTAATTCGGGTATGACAATGAGAATGCCTCTTGATCAAATTTCTGTTCTTGGACGCGTAACTCAAGGTTTACGACTTATCAACTTAAAAGATAACCAAAGGGTATCTACGATAAGTTTAGTAGATAAAGAAGAAGTTGAAAACACAGAAGAAACTATATCTGAACAGGATGAAGGTGTGGCTAACAAAACGCCTGAACTAGAAGAAAATAACCAAAATATTGAAGCTGAATAAGCTTCAATATTTTTTGTTAATTAGTATAAACTATGTATATATCTATATTTTTATAAAAAAATCAACTTTGATTTATCAACACAAATTTATTTTTATAAGATAACAATGTTTCACGTGGAACATTGTCCTGTGTTTGAAACTACTTTAATATTTAATTTTTTCTATTATATTGGTTTACAATGTTTCACGTGAAACATTGCGTTGATAATTAATTTTAATATGCAATATATTTAATTTCATAAATCCAATTTAATTATAAATATAATTCGTGAATGTTTCACGTGAAACATTGTTGATAATATTCTTGTTGTCTTTATATAGTTAATTATATAAAACTTTAAATTTATTTTTTTGATTTAATGTTTCACGTGAAACATTACGTTAGTAATTTGTTATTATCATTTGAAGTTAAATTTATTAATACATTAGATTATATTTTTTATATGTTTCACGTGAAACATATATGTGGATTGTATGTTCTTATAATAAAATAATATATAAATATAGTGTTATTCTCTATATTTATGTTATATTATGAATGTTTCACGTGAAACATTGTGTTGATAAACCATTTTTTACAATGAATTATATTGTGTTCTTATGTTTCACGTGAAACAAAGTTTATGAATTTTAGTAATTATAATTTCTAATATATTATAAATTATTTTAAAATACTAAATAATTTATTTTTAATGTTTCACGTGAAACATTATAAATATATTTGCGAACAAATGTTTGATTATTTCTGCGTTTGTTGGAAAAAATATTTCCCGGGAAATAATTGGTTAACATAATAT
>CAVGEW010000002.1:0-2563 GCA_963628465.1 Agathobacter sp.
AAATATTTGAATTAATAATTGCTTATTTTTTCGAAATATTATAAAATATATCTAGGTGATTTAAATGGGTCAAGTATATAACAAAGCATTAGAATTTAAAAAGAAATATCGCGGAGGTATAGTGTGGAATCTCAAAAAACACTGTGAGGTGGTTGAGAAACACATAAACCCTGGCGAAAAAGTTATGTTCGCATTCGCAGGCCAAAAAAATGATAAATTTTATGAAATGTTTCAAACCTGTGTAGTAGTTTTAACAAACAAAAGAATTCTCATAGGTCAAAAAAGGGTATGTTGGGGTTACTTCTTAAGTTCTATTACTCCAGATTTATACAATGATTTACTTATATATCAAGCCCTTCTATGGGGACAAATAAAGATAGATACTGTTAAAGAAGAAGTAACAATATCTAACTTACCTAAAAGTGGTTTAGATGCAATAGAAACAAATATCTCTGAAATGATGATGGAAGAAAAACAAAAATATGGCAAAAAAGAAGATTAATAAACTGCGAATTTTAATTATATTTTTAACGTTAATATTTATTTTATTTCTATTTTTTCTAAACTTCAAACACAGCTACACCACTGAATATAGTATTGACAACATAAATATTATTGAAAAATATCATAAGGATAAAAAATATTATTCATTTAATATAACTTATGATGGTAAAGAATATGAAGTAATAAGCCTAGATAATTATATCAAAAAAAGAAACTTAATTAATGATGTAACTATTACTAAAGATGAAGATACTTGTTTATCTTTTGATAGTGAAATATCTTTATATGATGTATGTAGTAACAAAGATGTCTATTACTATCCTCATGAAGAAACTACTTTCAAGGAAACTAGTAGTTACAATAATATAAAGATAGATTCTTTAAATAACAACTTCTTTCTTTTATGGAACTATAGTGAATTTATATATCTAAGCAATAAAAATAAAACAAGTATAAGTCTTTTTGATAAGGATGTTTATAAGTTAAATCTTATATATCAAACAGATGATTATTTACTTGTTCCTAATTATGATGAAAGCTACAAGTTTACTAAGTTATATCTTATTAATAAAGAAACTAGCAAGGTTAAAAGTTTTAATCTTCGCTATGATGTTTATTTTGATAGTTACTTTTTAGGTGACTATCAAAATAAAGTGTATTTATATGATATTAAAAACGAAACAGAATATTATTTTGATTTAAAAAAATATGATATATATAAAACAAAATATGGTATATATAATGGTAATAAATGGGAAAATGTAACTAATCAAAAGCTTAAAAATAACAAGCTAGAATTTACTGATGATAAGGTATATACTTACCATCTAGATGGTGATAAACTTTACGCTAATGATAAATACCTAGTAACAAATAAATCTGTTAGTAAAATAATTAAAGCACAGAATTTGGAGGTATATTATATATCAGGTGATACTTTATATTATTTTAGTCCTTTACTAGGAGAAATTTCTCTTCTTAAATATAGTGAATGGGAATTTAATAATACAAATATGATATTTATCTTTTAACCAAAATAAATATTATTCATACTTTATACTAGGGTGATAATGTGTTTAATAAATATTTAGTGAAACCAGGAGATAATATAAAAAACTTAGCAAGTAAATTTAATACTTCTGAAGAAGAAATAATTAAGTTAAATAATCTTTATTATGGGGAGTCTTTAAGGATAGGCGAGGAAATAATTGTTCCTAAGTATGAGGAAAAATATTTTAATATCTATGCTATAGAAAGCGGAGATTCTCTTTATAAGATTGCCAAGAAGTACAACATAAATCCTAGACTTCTAGCTGCATTAAATGGCCTTGAAATGGAAGATTATATATATCCTGACCAAGAACTTTTAATTCCTAAGAATAACTATAGCTATTATATAACCGCGGATGGTGACACACTTGATACCGTAAGCAATGTATTTAAAATATCCAAATTAGACTTACTTAATCAAAATGAAACAATTTATTTACTTAAAGACCAAGTTTTAGTAGCAAAAAGATAGAAATGAAAAAAATTAGTTGCAATTTCCCATACAAGATTTTATATATTTTGAAAATGGCTTGTTTGCCTACAAAGAAGGAGAGTGTCAGGCTCTTCTTTTATATTCATCTATATATTATTGACTTTGGATAAGGCTTTCTTTCATCAGTCCTTCCCGTTAAATAATCAATACTTGTATTATAATAGTTTGCCAAAATATTATATTTTTCTATCGGCATAGCAATTGCTCCAATTTCATAACGAGAATAATTTTGTTGAGGAATACCAAGTACTTTTGCAATATCTTTTTGGAGTAAATCATTATCTTCTCTTATTTCTCTTAATCTTGATATATTCATATCTTTACACCTCAAGCTAATTTTCTCATACACCAAATAAAATGTATTGACTATACACCAAATATGGTTTAAAATAATAGATATATAAATCATATATGGTCTGTGGAGGTAAATGTGAATAGAAAAAAAGTTTTATTATTAGTTGTTTTAGTTTTAATGGTAGTTGGTGTTTTAGTAAGTATTAATTTTAAAAATGAAGA
>CAVGEW010000003.1:0-10623 GCA_963628465.1 Agathobacter sp.
GGATAATAAAGAGATTTTTAAAATAGAAGAAGGTGTTTATATTAACATAAACATAATTATGATATTAAAGCTAATATTCTTGATTACATGCTTAAAAACTTAAGAAATATAAGCGCTGGTAAAACTCTTTTAAAACAAAATTAATAATAAAGAATCTGATATTGTAAATTGGGTTCTTCTTTTTATATGCTAGGTAAGCTAGAAATTATATAAAAAAATTTATCTGAATGGTGTAAAATAAAAAATACAATATTAAATATTTTGGTAATTAGAGCAATTATTTTAGGGGAAACATGTTGTAAGGTAAAAGAAAGACTTATGAAGGGATGATTGATGAAAGTTATCCAGTACAAGTGTGTACTATTAATATTGAAATTATTGACTTTGAGTTTTATATTTTCAAAAAGCAAACAAATTAGGAAATATTCAGTTATTTTATAATAACAAATTTTATAATAAAAAAATTAGTAAACTTGACTTAATAAAGAATTTTTTATGAAATATTCTTATGGATTGAATATTTTCTTTTGTTATAGATAATTTTTAAAAAATTTGGTAAAATAATTATGGTGATTGATTTATGAATAGATATATTTTTGAAATAGGCTCATTTAAATTAGAATGGTATTCTGCTTTAATAGTTGTGGGCGCTATGATAGGAATAACTATGGTTTTAAAAGAAGCTAAAAGATATAAGTATTCAACTGATTTTGTTTTTAATATGATGTTTTGGGCTATAATCTTTGGTATTATTGGAGCTAGATTATATTATGTATTATTCAATTTAGAGTTATATAATAGTTTTTGGGAGGCTTGTAAAATATGGGAAGGCGGCCTTGCCATTCATGGTGGTATAATAGCTGGCATTTTGGTTATAATACTTTATTGTAAGAAGTATAAAATGCGGGCGATGAGAATGTTTGATTTTCTAGCACCATCAATGATTCTAGCGCAAGCTATTGGAAGATGGGGAAATTTCTTTAATAGTGAAGCTCATGGTGCGGCAACTACTCTTGCTCATTTGCAAAACCTACATATTCCTAAGTTTATCATAGATGGGATGAATATTGATGGTATTTACTACACACCAACCTTTTTGTATGAATCTTTATGGTGTTTAATAGGTTTTATAATCCTTCTTGTTGTAAGAAGACTGAAAATAACAAAAGTAGGCCAACCGTTTGCTTTATATTTAATGTGGTATGGCTTAGGTCGCTTTGTAATTGAATCAATGCGTACTGATTCTTTGATGCTCGGAGGCTTTAAAATGGCTCAGATTGTATCTGTAGTTATGATTTTAGTAGGTTTATTTATTATTATGATTACAGGTAGAAAAGGTCGATATGAAGATTTATATGACCAAGATGAAAACGATGTAATAAAATTTTAAGGAGGCAATATGTACGATATAATAATTATTGGTATGGGTATAAGTGGCATAACTGCCGGTATCTATGCTAAAAGAAGTAATAAAAAAGTTTTGCTTGTTGACAAGGGTATGCCTGGAGGTCTTTTGAATAACATTGATAAAGTAAGTAATTATCCAGGTTTACCTGAGGTAAGTGGTTTATCTTTTGCTGAAAACTTAGAAAAACAAGTAAATTTACTTAATATTCCCTTTGTTTCAGAAGAAGTAAAAGAATTACACTTGGATAGTGATATTAAACATGTAATAACAGATAAAAATACTTATAAAGCCTTAAAAGTAATATTAGCTATGGGAAGAAAACCTAAGTATTTAGGCTTAGACAATGAAAAAGATTTACTAGGCAGGGGTTTATCTACTTGTGCTGTATGTGATGCTTTCTTTTATAAAAATGAGCCCATTGCTATCGTAGGTTCTGGCAATAGTGCTCTTCAAGAAGCTTTATATCTAGCAAATATAGTAAGTAAAATATATTTAATTAATCAAAGAGATGCTTTTAAAGGAGAAGAATCTTTAGTAAATGAAGTAAAAAATAATTCTAAGATAGAAATAATTTATAATGCTAATATTATATCTATGAATGAGGTTAATAATAAATTATCTAGTATTACATTAGATAATGAAAGTACTTTAGATGTAAAAGGAATATTTATTTATATAGGATATCGACCTGCAACTGAATTTGTTCCAAAGGAAATACTAGATGAAACCGGTTATATTATAGTAAATGATAACTTAGAAACGCCTATTAAAGATGTATACGCTATTGGAGATATTATAAGGAAAGATACTTACCAATTAATAACTGCAGCTTCAGATGGAGCTAGAGTAATAACTAATATGAAATAAGATGTCAAAAATTTAAGTGTATATGTTATTATAAAAACTGATAAAAATGTCAATGTTAAAAGTTAATACATACTAACATTATTATAAATCAAGTTTGGTTAGATTATACCATCAATAGATGGTATTTTTTATGAATTTTCTTTTAAACTGACCTCATTCTATGTTAAAATATATTTATAAGGAGTTTATTATATATGAAGAAAAATACTATTCTTATATCATTACTAATTATAATTATAATATTGCTTTGTTTGTTAGGGTATAAAATATATGGAGAATATAACTTAAATGAAGTACAAAAAAGTATATACCCTTGTGAAGAATATTCATTAGATATTGAAGAATTTACTTATATTAATACTATAGTTGCTGATAATAAAGTATATTCTATATATAAAACAAGTAATGAATATATACTTAAAGAAATAGATACTACAAGTAAAAAGGAAGTTATTTATAATAAATATATAGATTCATCATGTAAGCTTGTAAACAATAGTAATAAACCTTATGTAGTTTGTGATAACAATAAAGTATATTCAAATAAACTAGAATATGTAAAAGAAGAGAATATTACTAATAATGAAAATGAAGAAATTCTAGCTAGTAAATGTAATTTAAAGTGTCTTGAGGTAAGAAGGGATATCCTAAATAATAAGGTGAATTTATATAAAGAAAATACTTTAAAAGAAGAAGATGTTAAAAACTATGGTATATATGGAAATGGTATATATACTTATGATTTAGATAAAATAAAAATATATAACTTAAATAATAGTTTTAAAGAATTTACAACTCTATTAGATGTATCTAAAAAAAAGATTACTTTAAGTAAGAATGAACATATTTTATATGTCTTAGAAAATAAAGAAGTAGATGTTTATAATTTATATGAACGTTCTTTATTAGTTAGAATAGATTTATATAAAGTAAAAGATACTATAAATTATATTGAAGTAAATAATAATAAGTTATATGTTTTTACAAGTAATAAAGTATATGTATATGATGTTTGTGATATTGAAATAAATAATGATAATACTTTATTTGAAGAAGATTATATAAGTAATAAAATATCACAAATAAAGGAGAACTATGAAGTAAATGTAAGAACAGGTAAGGTAAGTAAAAGTCTTCAGGAAGATTATAATATAAAAGTAGTTAGTAATTATAATTATATGATAGATGCTTTATCTTATTTAGATGATTATTTAAAGGTATTTAATAAAGACTTTTTTAAAAGATTTTATGAAGATGATAAGAAAGGATTAAATATATATTTTGCTGAAGAAATAAGTAAATTAAATGAAGATACTGATATCGTAGGCTTATCTTATTTAAGTGATAATGAATATATTATAGTAGTTAATTTAAGTAGCGAAGAAAACTTGCTTAATGTTTTATTTCATGAAACTATGCATATCATAGATAGTTATTTAAATTTAAAAGACTTTAAGTATGAATGGTATAGTTTAAATGAATCTAACTTTGAATATAAAAATATATATGACTCAAATGGTGTTTATGGGGATACAATAAATGGTAGTAAATATAATGAAGAGGTATATTTTGTGGATAATTATGCTCGGGTTAATGAAAAAGAAGATAGAGCTAGATTATTTGAACATATTTGTAATTGTGATGATTTTACTAAATATCCAAATTTAGATAAGAAAATGCAGTATTTAAAAGGTGTTATAAGAGCTAATTTTCCTGAGATTAGTTACATGAAAGTCTTTACATAAAAAAATTTTAACAAATTTGCAATTTCCTCTTGACTTTGATATAGACTATGTATATATTAGAGATGGAGGGATAAGTTATGGCAAATAAAGTGCAAAGATGGGGTAATTCTAATGGTATAAGAATACCCAAAGTTTATTTAGAGGCTTTAAATTTAAAATCTGGAGATGCAGTAAACATTTCAAGGGAGGGAGAACAAATAGTAGTTACTAAAGCTCTTAGAAAACCTGAATCATTAAAGTCAAGAATTAAAAAATATAAGGGTCCTGAGAAGGTTGAAAATTTTTCATGGGATCAAGCAAAGGGGAAAGAGATATGGTAAAATATATTCCACAAGAAAGAGATATTGTTTATATTGATTTTAGCCCAATCAAAGGGCATGAACAAAAAGGGGAAAGACCAGCAATTGTAATAAGTTCGAAGATATTTAATCAGTTTACGAATATGGCAATAGTGTGCCCAATTACGACTAATACTAAAAGTTTTCCCACTCATTATGAGTTAAGTGGTTTAAAGAAAATACGTGGTTCAGTTTTATGTGAACACATCAGAAGTATTGATTATAATGAAAGAAATATAGAATTTATTGAAAGATGTTCTGATGAAGAATTTAATAATGTTTTAGAACTTATAAATAGTTTTTTTGAAAAATAAGAAGGAGAGAATATGAAAGTAAGAACTCGTTATGCTCCAAGTCCAACTGGATATATGCATATAGGAAATTTAAGAACAGCAATATTTGAATATTTGCTTGCTCGAAAATATAATGGTGATTTTATTTTAAGAATTGAAGATACAGACCAAGAAAGACAAGTTGATGGGGCGATAGATTTTATTTATAATACTTTAGATTTGTGCGGTTTTAAAATTGATGAAGGGCCTAATAATGAAAAAGGTTATGGGCCTTATATTCAAAGCGAAAGAAAAGAAATATACAAAGAATATGCTTTGAAATTAGTTGAAATGGGTAAAGCATATTATTGTTTTTGTTCTGAAGAAGAACTTGGTTTAATGAGAAAACATGCTGATGAAAGACATAAACCATTTTTGTATGATGGAAGATGCTCAAGACTTAGTAAAGAAAAGATTGAAGAAAATTTAAGAAATGGTGTACCTTATGTAATTAGACAAAAGATGCCAAAAACTGGGGAAACAATCGTGGAAGATGTAGTCTATGGTAAGATTAAAATAGATAATAGTATCTTAGATGATCAGATACTTCTTAAAAGTGATGGTTTTCCAACTTATAATTTTGCTAATGTAATTGATGACCATTTAATGGAAATTACTCATGTTATTCGGGGTAAAGAATATTTAGATCAAACTGCAAAATACAATTTGTTGTATGAAGCTTTTGGTTGGGAAAAACCCACTTATATTCATGTAGCTATGGTACTTGGGGAAGATGGTAATAAATTATCTAAAAGAAATGGTGATGCATCATTTATGGATCTTTATAATGAAGGATATTTGCCAAGTGCAATAGTTAATTATTTGGCTTTACTTGGCTGGAGTCCAGAATCTAATCAAGAAGTATTTACTATGGATGAGTTAATAGAAAACTTCAATGAAAATAGAATAAGTAAATCTTCAAGTAGCTATGATGTAAAGAAACTTAGATGGTTTAATCAAAAATATATTAACGCTTTAAGTGATGAAGAATATTTACCTTGGATAAAAAAATACTTTACAAATAATACCGAAGGTAAGAGTGAAGAATGGGTTAATAAATTACTCTTAATTTATAAAAGTCATATTGATTATGGAAATGAAATAAATGAAGTAACCGCATCATTTTTTGACAATGAATTTAAAATAGATAGCGAAGCTAAAGAATTTATGGAAAGTGATGAAGTTATACCTAAGGTAGTTAATGTATTTAAAGAAGAGATAGAAAATCTCCCTAATTGGACAGTCGAAGATTTAAGTAATGTTATAAACAATGTTAAGGAAAAGGCTGGAGTTAAAGGTAAAATGCTTTATATGCCAATTAGAATTGCTTCAAGTGGTATTATGCATGGACCAGAGCTTGCCGATACCCTATATCTAATTGGTAAAGAAGAAATTCTTAAAAGGATTAATAAATGAAAAAAAGGATAGGCTGGCTAGTTATTCCAATTTTATTTATTGGAATAGGCTTATTTGTATATAACTTCTTTAATGAAGGGCAAAATATGTATATTCATGAAAATCAAGAATTTTCTATGAGTATAAAAGATATAGCTAATATAGACGATGAAATATATGTAAAATATAGTAAAGTCATTGACAACAGATGTAAAGAGGATGACTGCGAACGTGAAGGAGAAAAGTTAGCAAAATTAACAATTATACATAATCCTTATATAAGTACTATAAAATTAAGTAGTATTAATAATGAAGAAATAAGTGTAAATAAAACAAGTTATAAGATTAAACTGACAAATTTTGATGTTGACAGTGATAAGATAACTATTAAAGTAATTAATGAAGAAAAATAAAAGGAGATACTATGAAAATATATAATACCTTAACTAGAAAGCTCGAAGAATTTGTGCCATGGCAAGAAGGAAAGGTCGGTTTTTATACCTGTGGGCCAACTGTTTATCATTATGCACACATAGGTAATATGCGAAACTATATAGGACATGATATTTTAGATAAAACCTTAAGGGCGCTTGGGTATGATGTTAAAAGAGTCATGAACATTACAGATGTAGGACATTTGACAAGTGATTCTGATTCTGGTGATGATAAAATGGTTACAAGTGCTAAAAAAGAACATAAGACTGTAATGGATATAGCCAGATACTATACTGATGCTTTTTTTAGAGATTTTGAAGATTTAAATAATCGAATGCCTGATGTGGTAAGCCCAGCAACGGGTAATATAAATGAATATATCAAAATAATAGAGACTTTACTTAACAAAGGCTATGCTTATAAAAGCGGAGGTAATATTTATTTTGATACTTCTATGTTAGATGATTATTATAAGCTTACTAATCATAAAGCAGATGAAATGGTCGTTGGGGTTCGTGAAGGTGTCGAAGAAGATGCATCTAAGAAAAATCAAAATGATTTTGTTTTATGGTTTACTAAATCTAAGTTTGATGACCAAGAATTAAAATGGGAAAGTCCATGGGGCATGGGTTATCCTGGATGGCACATCGAATGTACGGGAATTAGTATCAAGCATCTAGGTGAATACTTAGATATTCATGGTGGTGGTGTTGATAATATTTTTCCTCATCATACTAATGAAATAGCTCAAAGTGAATCTTACCTTGGTCATAAATGGTGTAATTATTGGTTTCATAATGAACATTTAAATGATGAATCTGGTAAAATGAGTAAAAGTAATGGAGCAATTCTTACTGTTCAAGTCTTAAAGGAAAAAGGGTATGACCCTTTAAGCTTTAGATATATGTGTTTAATGAGTCACTATCGAAGACAATTAACCTTTTCTTTTAATTCTTTAGATGGGGCAGAAAATGCTTATAAAAAACTAAAAAGCAAAACATCAAGTTTAAAATTTGATAACAATGTTAATGAAGAGGACTATTTAGTTTGGGATAAAAAATTTATGGATTCTCTTGAAGATGACTTAAATACGGCGAATGCTCTAACCGTTTTACATGATTTATTAAAAAGTGATGTAAATGAAGGAACTAAATATAAACTAGTTAATAAGTTTGATTCAATACTTAGTTTAGATTTACTTAAAAAAGATATTAAAAAGATTGATAATGAAGAAGAAATATTAAAGAAAATAAATGAAAGAAATGAAGCTAAGAAAAATAAAAACTATGAACTTGCTGATGCTATTAGACAAGAGCTTTTAGATAAAGGAATTGTTTTAAAAGATACTCGAGAAGGTACAATATACGAGGCTATATAATGAATAAAGTATGTAGTATTATTCTTAGTCTCTTTTTCTTTATTTGCCCAGTTTTTGCCGAAGAATTTAATATATCTAGTGAAAATGTAATATTATATAATTTAAAAGATGATTCGGTATTATATAGTAAGAATGCTGATGAAGTTTTAGAAATAGCTAGTCTTACGAAAATAATGACAGCTTTAGTTATAATAGATTCCGTAGATAACTTAGCGCAGCAGATTACTATAACCACCCAAGATTTTGAAGGTACAGCTGGTTATTCTAAAGCGGGGTTTAAAGTTGGAAATATTGTAAGCTATGAAGATTTGTTATATGGAATAATACTTCCAAGTGGTGCTGATGCTGTTAATGCTGCGGTAAATAATACTTTAGGTTATGATGCATTTGTCGCTAAAATGAATGAAATTGCCAAAACAATAGGCATGAAAAACACTAATTTTTCTAATCCAATTGGTAAAGATGAAAACAATTATTCAACTGCGGAGGATGTGGCAAAACTTTTAAAGTATGCTCTTAAAAATGATTCCTTTAAAAAGATATTTACAACCAAAAGTTATACTGCTTCTAATGGCTTAGTTTTAAATAGTACTTTAAATAGCTATAGTGATATATTGGATACAAGTATAATTGATGGAGCAAAAAGTGGATTTACTCAAAAAGCTGGAAGGTGCCTTGCATCTATTGCTAGTTTAAATGGAACAGATGCTTTATTGATAGTTTTAAAAGCAGATACTAGTGCACCCTATAACGCTGTCAAAGATTCTATAGATATATATACTTATTTTAATGAAAATTATAGTAATCAAACCATTATAAATGATAATACCTTTTTAAAAGAAATTCCTATTAGTCTAAGTAGTGATAAATCCTATAAAATTACAGGTGGCGAAGATATAGAGTTGTATCTTAAAAATAATACTAAAGTGGATTTAGTTTATGAAGGAATAGATAAAATTACTTATAAAACTAAGAAGGGAACAAAATTAGGGGTTGTAAAAATATATGAAGGAAGTAATTTACTTACAACGAGTGATGTTTTCTTAGAAGAAGATATAAGTTATTATCATCTGGAAATATTTGGGGTAGTATTTTTCTTAATGGTGCTTATTTTAATACCTAAAAGAAAAAAGAAAAGAAGACGGAGGAAAAAGTGAATAAAGTAAATCATATTGGCATTATCGTTGATGGTAATGGAAGATGGGCTAAAGAAAGAGGCAAAAAGCGTAGTGATGGTCATAAAGCAGGGGCAGAAAATCTAGAAAAGATTATTCATTATATAAATAAAGAAAAGCTAGCTAATTATTTAAGTTTATATGTTTTTTCAACGGAAAACTTTAACCGAAGTAAAGAAGAAGTAGATTATTTAATGAATCTTTTTCTAAAATGGTTTAAAAAGTGTAAAGAAAGTTATCAAAACGAAAATATAAAAATATTGTTTTCATCTCATAAAGAATTTTTAAACCAAGATATCATTAATGCCATGGAAGAACTTGAAAAAGCTACCAATGATAATTCAGGCCTTGTCGTAAACTTTTGCTTAAGCTATGGAGGTCGACAAGAAATTATAGATGCTACGAAAAAGATAACAAGTGATGTAATAAATAACAAACTTAATGTTGATGATATAAATGGAAAATTATTTAGTAAATATTTATATAAAGATTTGCCAGATGTAGACTTTTTAATTCGCACCAGTGGTGAAAACAGAATAAGTAATTTTATGTTATGGCAAATATCTTATGCAGAAATTTATTTTTCTAAGGTCTATTTCCCAGATTTTACATCGAAGTATCTAGATGATGCTTTAAAAGAGTATGAAAAAAGAGATCGAAGATTTGGTAATATTAAATAAAAGGAGGACACATATGAAAAAAATATTATTTATTATATTAGTTAGTTTACTATTTATTCCAATAGAGGTAAGTGCTATGCAAATATTTGTTAAAACTCCATCAGGAAAACACATTACTTTGGAAGTTGAACCAACTGATAGAATCGAAGATATAAGAGTAAAAATAGAAGATAAAGAGGGAATATTGCCTCAGAATCAAAAACTTGTTTTTGCAGGTAAAGAACTTGTAGATGGCAATTCCTTGCAAGATTACAGTATTCAAAAAGATTCGACACTTCATTTAATAAATATAACTTATTATACAATTAATAAAGAAAGTACATTTAATGGAAGTATTACCATCATAGATAAAGCTTGTGCAAGTGATGAAGTACTCATAGAAGTTAGCCCAGATATTGGTTATGAAGTAGATAAAATAACAGTACTTGATAAAGATAATCAAGAAATAGAACTTATAAACAATACCTTTATAATGCCAAGTAGTGATGTAAAAGTAAGCGCTACTTTTAAAGCACAAGAATTTAAATTTATAACAAGTGATAACCTTATATATAATGGCGAAGACTTAATATTTAAAATAGATGCTCCTTATAGTTTATTTTCTAAAGTATATATAAATGATGAAGAACTTGATATATCTAATTATAAAGTAGAAGAGGGAAGTACTATAATAACTCTTTTAAAAAGTTATCTCGATACTTTAGATGCTGGTACTTATAATATAAATGTAGAATACACCAATAGCTCTGTTGCAACATCAAATTTTATAATAAATGAAAAGATAGAAAACCCAAGTACGAGCGATAATATTTTATTTTATATATCTTTAGCACTTGTATCTATGATAATTATTATAAATCTTAAAAATAA
>CAVGEW010000003.1:10633-54926 GCA_963628465.1 Agathobacter sp.
AATAAGTGTAAAGTAAAATAAAAGTAACTGATGAAAAGTTGTTTTTCATCAGTTACTTTTTTATGTTTATTTTTCAATAATTTCATTGCCATTGTCATCTCTTTTAGTAAAAAGTAGAGCAATATCAATTTCTAAAACTGTCGCAATTCTGTAAAGTATTGCTAAGCTAAAAGATTGATAAACTTTACTAGACTCAATATTGCTTATTAAGCTATGACTAACATCACAATATTCAGCTAATTTTTCTTGCGTAATTTTACCATAAGTACTATATTTACTGTTATTGTGCAATCTATAATACTTAATATTTTTGCTTACTAATTCATAAATATAATTGTCATCTGCTTTACTAAATTTCATATTTAACACCACCTATATATATTTTGTCACTAATAGCATAAAATATAAATCGATGTATAATGAAACAAAATTCTATTATAAGTGTCAAAAACTATTGCATTTGTAGAAATAATTGTGTTATAATAAATTCGAAAGAAAAATATATGTTAAATAATTTTTCTATGAAAGAGGTGATGAATATCGAATAATTATCAGTAAAATAGCAAGTAAACTATTATGAGAAGGGAGGACAATATGAATAAAAAGATTATAGCTCTAATAGGTGCAATTATTGTTATTTTATGCGTAGTTGTGCTATTTGTAGTTGGAAAAAACGGGAAATATGAAGTTAAATTCAATTCAAATGGTGGAACTATTGTCGAAGTACAAAAAATTAAAAAAGGACAAACTGCAACAAAACCAGTTGATCCGACAAAAGATGGATATGTATTCGATAATTGGTATTTAAATGATGCAGTATATGACTTTAGTTCAAAGGTTACAAAAAACATAACTCTTGAAGCTAAGTGGATTAACGAAAGTGCGGATGCATATACTGTTACATTTGATACAAATGGTGGAAGTGAAATTTCATCTGTAAAAGTAACTGAAGGGAATAAAGTTACTAAACCAACAAGTCCTACAAAAGAAGGATATAAATTTGTTGAGTGGTTACTAAATGGTAAAGCTTATGATTTTACTAAAGAAGTAACTGAAGATATAACTCTTGTTGCTAGTTGGGAAAAAACTGATAGTTCAGAGACTGTTAGTGTTACAAGCGTTACTGTAAGTAAAACAACATTAAGTTTAAATGTTGGTAGTACAAGTACATTAACTGTTACAATTAAACCAACTGATGCAACAAATAAAACAGCTACTTGGAAAACAAGTAATGCAAAAGTAGCAACAGTTTCAAATGGAAAGGTTACTGCGGTAGGTGCTGGTACTGCAACAATTACAGTTACAGTAGATGGAAAATCTGCAACAACTAAAGTTACAGTAACTAAAGTAGAAACAAAACCAACAGAAACAAAACCAACAGAAACAAAACCAACAGAAACAAAACCAACAGAAACAAAACCAACAGAAACAAAACCAACAGAAACAAAACCAACAGAAACAAAACCAACTGAAGTAAAAGTTACAAGTGTAACTTTAAGTAAAACATCTCTAGACTTAAAAGTTGGTGCAACATCAAGTTTAACTGCTACAATTAATCCAAGCAACGCAACAAATAAAACAGCTACTTGGAAATCAAATAATACTAATGTAGCAACTGTTGATTCAAACGGAAAAGTAACTGCAGTAGGTGCTGGAGAAGCAACAATTACTGTTACTGTAGATGGTAAAACAGCAACAGCAAAAGTTACAGTAACTAAAAATGTTACTTACAACGTAGAAATGGTTGATGTAGGAGATGCTGGACAAGTTATACTTTATATTAAAAGTTCGGAAGGAAACCGTGTTTCTGGAAAAATCAAAATTGTTACAATTGCTAACAAAGAAGGGACAGTTAACACTGGCACAGTTTTAGTGAAGAAAAATATTAAGTCAGCAACTGTTCTAAGTGTAGATTAAAGAAAGGGAAGTTAGAAATGAATAGAAAAGTTAGAAAAACATTTATAGGTGCATTTCTTGCTACTAGTTTATTTATGGGAGTTAACAGTGTTAGTGCTGTAACTATTAAAGAAACTATAGATGCAGAAAATGAAACTTTAGATAAAATTGCTGATAATACAACAATTATTGGTGCTACAAAATTTGAACCAAATGTAGTTTTAACAGCAATGCGTATAGCAAAGGCTGCAACAAATGATGTATATTTAAATCTTGATAATCCAGATTATAATGGCGTAAAAATTTATAACTATTTATTTGGTGATTGGTACGTATTAGATGAAGATAATAATACAAGAGTACTAGGACAAGACGAAGAATATCAAAAAGAAGATGAAATAACTCTTAACAAATTGAAAGAACAAGCAATTTACTATGTAAATAATGAAGAAAAAGTTTTAGACATTGAATATAGTAAAGACTTAGATGCAGGATATACTCTAGAATTTAGAGATGGCGATAAAAAATTAGATTTAGAATATACTGAAGATGGTATAATTAAAGTTCCAGCAACAGTTCAAAATGTTGAAATATATGCTGTAAAGAAAAATGGTGAAGAAACGGTTGAAACTAAATTAGATGAGTTCTCAAAAACATCAATGGATGCATCAGAATTTAAAACAATATCTTCTTTAGGCTCAATTACTTATGGCGATGTAACTGCTAGTAATATTACAATTGATAAAATTGAATGGACTCAAGCAAAAGGTGAAAGTGCTTCAGGATATTATGCAACAGTTACAATAAATGTACCAGAAGTTTATAAAAATGATTATAGTGGTGCAACATATTATATTGATGATAATGAAAAAGAACCTGTTAAATTAACAGAAGAAGCTTTATCTCAAAAATTAACATTTGATAAAGATCACGATAGCCATAAAATTACTGTTATATGGGCTGAAGGTAATACACAAGTATTTACAGTGAAAGTAGAAGAATTTGGTGCTGCTTTTGGTGGTACAATTAGTTATGGCAAAGATTCTAGTACTAGTGAATTAAATATTGGTACAGTTGAATGGTCTAATTCAAGTGAAACTATAGCAAATGGTACAGCTGGTTACTATGCAACAGTTACAATTAAAACTGAAGATTATATAGGAGCAAACCTTAATCAAGATACAAATGCAACATATTATATTGATGAACTTGCTCAAGGGGTGCGTGCTACACAAATAACTGATGTTGAAACAGTTATTAATTTAAAATTTGATGCAAAAAATCTAAGTCACACAATAACTGTTGAATGGGAAAAAGGAAATATCCAAGTATTTAAAGTAACAGCTAATGGGTTAGCTACAATTCCAGCTGGCACAATAGCTAAAGATGAAGATACGTTAACTAAAAACTTTACATTTGATAGTAAAACTAATACAGCTACAATTAGTGGAGACATTAAATGGTATCAAACAGGGGAAACAGCTGATTATGGTTCCAAAACTGCTGAAGCTGGTAACTTTAAATCAGTTATAATTACAGCACCTGATGAATTTAGTAAATATACAAATGTTAGTGTTGTAGTTGATGAAAATCCTACTCCAATTGCTTGGAATGTTTCTGAAAACGGAAAAAATATTAATTTAGAACTAAACTTTACAAATAAAACATCTCATACAATTAAAGTTACTTGGGAAGAAGGAAATATCCAAGAATTTATTGTTAAGCTTGATGAAAATGCAGTATTAGAAAAAGCTATCGCTGGTACAATAACTTATAATGAAACAACTGATGCAAGTAAAATAACTATTGATGAAGTTAAATGGTATAATTCAAGTGAAACTATAGCAAAGGGTACAGCTGGTAACTATGCAACTGTTACAATTAATGTACCAACAGAATATCAAGTAAGTAAAGGTTCTGCTACAATTGAAAAAACACTAACGTTTGCAAAAGCTGAAAGTAAAACTATAT
This sequence comes from Agathobacter sp., assembly GCA_963628465.1. Taxonomy (GTDB): domain Bacteria; phylum Bacillota_I; class Bacilli_A; order RF39; family UBA660; genus Onthocola_B. Next base: position 14,501 of record CAVGEW010000003.1, read on the forward strand.
CTATTGAATGGGAAAAAGGAAATATACAAGTTTTTACAGTTGAAGCCAAAAGCTTAGAAGCTGCTCCAGCTGGTACAATTGCTACTGAAGATTTAACTTTAGCAAATGGAAAACTAAGTGGAACAGTTAAATATGTCAAAGACAGAGGTAATGTAATTTCTTATGTTATTACAGCACCAGATGCATACACAGATGATGATAGTTCTGCAGAAGCAACAATAACAATTACTAGCTATGGTAAAGATGAAACAGTAACAAATCTAAAAGATAAAGAATCAGTTACATTTAATAGTAGTAACAAAACATATGGATTTACACGTATTGTAAATGACAACTTTGCTTATGATGAAATTACAATTGTATGGGAAAATGGAAATACTCAAGTTATAAAAGTTGTTGCTGATAACTTAAAACTTGAAGCAAAACCAAACTATATAAAAACTCTTGAAATAGATGAAACAACTAATGCAATAATTGTTGGAAATGACTTACAACTTAGTGTTACAAAAACAGCTGAAGATGATTCAAAAGATATTACTAAACCAGAAGTTGAATGGACTTCAAGCGATAAAAATGTTGCAACAGTTGATGCAGAAGGCAAAGTTACTGCTGTTGGATTTGGTAGTGCTACAATAACTGTTTCAGCAAAAGATGGTTCTGGTGTTACAGATACTTTTGAAATTACTGTAAAATATGCTCCAATTGTTGATAATACTACATGTTATAAACAAGGTGTAGATAATAAAAAAATTGTAACTATTAATTTTGCTGCTGAAGGTGGCGCTGATAAGAATAATTTTGTAACAAATGAAGATAAAGCATTTACTTATACTTACACAATTGAAAAGGATGGAGTAACAGTATCAGATCCTGATTTAGCTACTTTAGCTAGTTATAAAGATAATGTATTAACATTAACTGTTACTGATGATGCTAAATATGAAGTTAAATATAGTATTTCACAAGTAGTAACTTATGCTGATTCTCAAACTACTACAGTAGAACTAAAGGGTTTATCTAAAGTTGTTTTAGAAAGAAAAGTAGGAATGGAGTAGTCAATTATTTTAAGTAAACTTTTATAAAGAATAGGGAAGTATGAAATAATACTTTCTTATTTTGTAAAATTAAAAAATGAATTTTTAGCAAAAAAAATAAAACTATTAGTGAAAAATTATCACTAATAGTTTTTTCTATCTGAGTAATTTAAGTGCTAGTAACATGCCTGTTGCAACTGCGGATGTAATTATTAATATAAGACTTGTAAAGCCTGCCATTGAGAACTTATCCTTTTTATTTAGTTTATTTAAGTATTCAAGGTTTTTGTCAAATTCACTATAACCACTAAATCCGGGCTTTGTCCTTGTTAAAGTCATTTGTTTTTCTAATGTTTGATTTTGGCTTTGGTTTTGATTCATGCTAGTCATTATGTTATCATAAGCATTTGCAAGCATCTGATATGAATTATAAACACTTGGATTAGCCAGTTTCTTAGCTTCTTCAATAATTTTCTTTGCTCCCATAAAATCTTCTATAAAGGCTCTTACGCTATCATTTTGAAGATTTTTGTCAAAAAATTGAGCATTCCTAGCATATATATTTAATTTTTCGATATATTGTTCAACATATCTTTTAATAAATTCTTCTTCATCTTCAGTAATAACAATCTGATTAGCATATGCTTCTATTTGGGCATTTCTATTTCCTGTTTGATAAAATCCATTTCTTAAATAGGTAAAAATATCCTCAGGATTTAAATTAAAAAATACCGGGTCTATTCTACTTAAACCATATCCATTTAGTTTAATATAATTGCCTTCATAAACTAAAGCATCATTTAAAGCATCATATGAAAATCCTGCTAAATTGGGATATGTTTTTTGATAATTCTTTAAAATCAATTCATTATAATTAATACTACTTTCTGCCATATTAAATCAGCACTCCATCCTATTAATAAGTTTATCAAATATTCAAAAGAATTACAATATGTAATTCTTAATAAATTTTTAATTTGGACTTATTTTTATTAAAAAATAATCTTTTTTTAACTAAATTTTATTATTTTTAACTAAAATTTAGTTATTTTATGATTTTAAAAAATCCATTTATTATAGTAAAGTGATTTTGAAAGGAGGAAAACCTTATGAATCATGTTATTATTGTTGGAAGATTAGCTCAGGATCCGGTTTTTGAATGCACAGAAACTGGTAAGAAAAGAACTGTCATAAATGTAGCGGTTCCTAGAGGATATAAAAATTCTGAAGGTAGGTATGAAACTGACTTTATTAGATGCGTTCTTTGGAATGGTTTAGCTAGTGCTACGAAAGATTTTTGTCGTGTCGGCGATATCGTGGGTATAAAGGGTCGTATTCAAAATAAAAGCTATGTAAATGCAGATAATGAAACTAAGTATATTACTGAAGTTATATCTGAAAGAATATCTTTTATATCTTCACTAAATAAAAATGATGAAGTCGTAGATTTACAAAAGGAAACAAATGAAACAGCTGAAATCTAACATCATCTTACACTTATAACATATACTTAATTAAGGTGATTTTTAAAGTGAAATATTTTCGTTATATAGGTATATTAGCTATTTGTGCCTTTAGTTTTATTTACACAGAGAAAATAGCTAATCTAACTTTGGAAAATAGTGAAATTTATCAAGAAATTAAAAGGGTAGCGAATGACTATAACGAAGCATTTGTTAATGCCGAGGTAAATGATGATTATATAATTCCTGGTTTAAACGGAAAGAAAGTTAATGTTAAAAATAGTTTTTATAATATGAAAGATATTAATACTTTTAATTCTTATTATTTGATATATGATACATCATATCCAGAAGTAACACTAGAAAATAATAAAGATAAAATTGTAAATAGGGGTAATAGTTATAAAAAAAGTATTTCTTTTATATTAGAGTATAACAAAGAAATAATAAATTATTTTAATGAAAATAATATAAAGGCGAGTGTTTTGGTTGATTTAAATAGCTATAATAAAAATGAAAAATTAGAACAAATTAATAATGAAATTGATAACTATAATGATTTAGAGGTCCTTATTAATAAGTATAGTACTAATACTAATATTTGCTATGTTACAAGTAAGAATGAAAAGTTGTGCCGAAAAAAAGAAAAGTATCTAGTAAAAACTGATAAGATATTAACTAATAATACGGTTATTTCACTTAAAAATAATGTTGAATCTGGCGATATATATTATGTTAGTAAGAATGCTGATGTAAGTAATATTAAGATTTTGATTAATAGTATTATTTACAAAGATTTAGACATTATTTCGTTAAGTAAGATGTTAAGCGAAGACTGAGCAGGTTTGATATGTCTAACTTGCTTTTTTATGGCTGAGTAGTAACCACTGATATGGATAATATTAGTGTTGGCGAAGAAAATAATTGATTTAAAGTAAGTTTTTTGGTATAATTTATTTACCGAAGAACTTATTTTTTGAAAAATGAAGGTGATAATATATGAGTAAAATAAAGATTTTTGGTTTGGGAGGACTTTCCGAAAGTGGAAAAAATTCCTATGTTGTTGAAGTAGATGATGAAATATTCGTTTTTGATGCTGGTATTAAGTTTGCTAGCGGAAACCTATTAGGTATTGATTACATTATGCCTGATTTTAGTTATCTTGTTAAGAATAAAAAAAGAATTAAGGGTTTATTTATAACTCATGGACACCCTGAAAATATGGGGGCGGTTTATGATTTACTTAAAGATATTCATACTTTAAAGGTTTATGCAACAAAATATACTAAATTTGAGCTGATGGAAGATGGAGTTAAAGAAGCGAATATTGAACTTATTAAGCCTCATAAGAAAATTAATTTTGGTAATGTTTCTATATTTCCAATTTCTGTATCCCATTCTGTGCCTGATGCAGTAATGTATGTTATAAATACTAAAGATGGAGCTATTTGTTATACTGGTGATTTTATTATTGACCCAAGTATGCAAGGGGTTTATGATATGGATTTAGGTAAAATAGCTTACATAGGTAAACAAGGGGTTTTATGCCTTTTGTGTGAATCATCTTTCGCAGAAAAGAGTGGACATACTTCACCAAAACATAGACTTGTTAGTTTCTTTGAAGATGTAATTAACCATCATGACAAAAGATTAATATTTTCTGTTTTACCTACGCATTTGTATACAATCTCCGAAATATTTGAAGCTGCGGCTAATTCACATCGCAAAATAATCCTTATGGGAAAAAGATTACAAAACGTTCTTAATTTTGCTACTAGCGAAGGCTATATAAAGTACAATGAAGAATTACTTGGAGATTTATCAAATATTGAAGATGAAGATTCAATATTGCTTGTCATGGATGATAGAACAACGCCATATGCAAACATGAATAAGATATTAAATGGCTATGATAAGTTTATTACCTTAAGACCTACGGATACGGTAGTTTTTGCTGAACCTAGATATGATTCAACAGAAAAAGTTTTGGTAAGACTTCAAAATGAATTAGCAAAATTTGGTTGTGATATTGTAACAATAGACAAAGACAAAGAAATATTACATCATGCATCTCGGGAAGATTTAATGCTTATGATAAAGTTAATTAACCCTAAGTTTTATATGCCTGTGAAGGGTGAATATAGATACATGGTAAATAATGCTAATCTAGCAAGTCATTTAGGTATTTTAGATAGTAATATTTTACTTAAACAAAATGGTGACGTTGTAACTTTTGAAAATGGTAAGTTATTAGATAATTTTGCTAAAGTTAAAGTAGATGATGTCTTGATAGATGGTACAAGCAATGATGATATTGGGGGTCTTGTTATCAAAGATAGAGAAATGCTTTCTGAAAATGGTATAGTTTTAATTAGTGCAACAGTAGATAAAAAAGATAAAGTACTTTTAGTTGGACCTGAAGTTACTACTAGAGGATTCATTTATGTTAAAGATTCTGCAGATATGATTAAAGAAATAAAAAGTATTTGTGAGGATATTATAAATAGAAATATAACCCCTAAATTTATAGATTTTAATCAAATAAAAATCGAAATAAGAGAAGAATTAAGTCGATACTTATATGAACAAACAGAATGTAAACCAATGATTATTGCCGTTGTTCAAGAGGTATAATTTTAAAAAAATCACTCATACTATAAATGGGTGATTTTTAAATGGATGATGTAAAAGCATTAAATGAATTGTATAAAATTGTAGCAATGGGTATCATAGGCATTGATGAGGTAAAGGGACATATTAGTGATAAAACTTTAGCTAAAACTATGTCGGACGCTAAGAAAAAGTACTTGGTAAATAAGATGGATATCGTAGGCATGCTTGAAGATAAAGGTGAAGAACCTGCTTCTGTAAGTGTGGTAGCTAAGACCTTTAGTGAAATTTATACAGGAATTGAACTAATAAAATCAGATGATTCGAAGATAGCTAAGATGCTTACCGAAGGTACGAATAAAGGAATTATTAAAGTAGAACAAATTTTAAATTCTAAGCTAGATAAAAAGGTAACTCGGCTAGCGGAAGAATTGCTTGAATTGCTTGAATTTCAAATAAAGTCTTGGAAAGAATATCTATAAAGAAAAAACTTTAAAACATTGCATCATGTTTTAAAGTCTTAATTTTTATTTATTTTTTTTAATTCTCTTATAAACATCGATTTTTTAAATAAAGGAACTAATATATATACTTTATTTCGTGTTCTAGTTAAAGCTACATAAAATAATCGTCGTTCTTCAGCGTAAAGATAACTTTTATCAGATGGATGCAAGCTTTCAAGTAAACTTGAATTAACTATTTTATTGGGAAAACCATATGTATCATCTGTCATATTTATAAGTATTACATTATCACTTTCAAGTCCCTTCGAAGAATGAACACTCATAAATTCGGTAATATTTTTATTACTGAATTTTTTTATATCAAAGTTATTTCTACCTAAGATAAGCAAAGAACCTTTCTTAGTTAATTTTTCATAGACTTTCTTAAAAGCCCTCTTAGGGTTTAGATAATAGATATATTCGATAGGTTTATCTATATGTTTATTACTAAGAAGTTCTTTTTTAATCTGGGTATTATTTTTCATAACAAATTTAGAGCTTATATTTATTAACTCTTGACTATTTCGATAAGTATATTTAAGTTTAAGTACACAAGAATTTGGTATTAACTTAGTAAAGTTTAAAAATATATTTATATCACAGCCTGAGAAATGATAGATAGACTGATAGTCATCCCCAACACAAAAAAGGGTTGAATTACTTAATACTCTTATTCTATTAATTAAGTTAAATCTAATAAGTGATGTATCTTGAAATTCATCTACGATAATATATTTATACTTCATAGGTTTATCTAATACTGATGTAGCTTTTATAATTAGATCATCAAAATCAAACATATTACTTGATAATAAATCGTTTTCATAAATACATTTAATTATATAAGCATATTTACTTAAGAGAGAATCTACTTTAAATAAAGACTTGAAGTCTTCCTTAGTTTTATTATTAGTTTTAAATATTTTAATTAAGCTTATAATTAGTTTTTTAAGTTCTATATAATCATAACTATTTAAAAAGTCTTGATAGTTATATTTTTTAAAGTATTTAAGCAGTTCATCTATATTTTCTTTGTTAGATAAACTTTGAAAGAACTCATCGGTGACAAGTTCAAGATAAGTACTACTTGCTAGTTTATAATCTATTTTATAAGTATCTAAAATAGACATAGCTAGTTTATGAAAAGTCATTATATCTACATTACAATTAACTCGTTTTTTTAAATCATTTACACTTTTATTTGTAAAAGATATGACAAGTATTTCTTCCTCCTTTAAATGCCTTTTTTCTACTAAATACTTTATTTTTTCAGTAATAGTAAAGGTTTTCCCAGCTCCAGCTCCAGCGATTAATAAAACACTCTTGTCACATTCTATAGCTTTTAATTGATACTTATCAGGTTTCATTTTATTTATCTCTTTGTAAAAATAATTTTATCATATTGCAAAATAGATGTCTATACTTTATAATAAATATATGAGGTAAAAAATGAAGTATGAAACAATTTTAGAAATAGATTTAAAAAGATTAAAAAATAATATAAATAAACTAACTAGAAGTTTTTATGAATATAAAATAGTTATAGCAGATTTAAAAGATAATGCTCATAAAATGGGTTTTGGTATAGTAAATACTTTAGTAAGAAATGGTATTAACTATGTACTGGTAGGTTCTTTAAAAGAAGCTCTAGAGGTTAGAAAACTAAATAAAGATGTAAATATTTTAGTAAGTTATAGTGTAACATTAGATGAAGTATATGATTGTATAAATAACAATATAACTATTACTATTCATAATAAAAAGTATATAGATTTACTAAGTAAACTAGATTTAAAAGATGATTTAAACTTAGAAATACTTATTGATCAAGGTTCTAACTTGCAAGGTATAAGTAAAAAAAGTGATCTAGAATATATAATAAATAGGATTAAAGAACATAAACATCTTAAGCTAAAGGGGCTATATTCACAGATTACTACTTTTGGCATTACAGATGAATACTACTATGAAGAAGTAAATAACTTTCTAAAGATAGTAAAACCTTTTATAAGTGATGATTTAATTATTCATTTAAATGAGCCTATCATGCATCATAAAAAAATAAAGTATATTAATGGAATTAGATTTGATTTATCAATTCTTGGCATCGAAGAAAAGATAAATGATGATATATTTACCAAAGGAAAAATAAAAAAAATAGAGAAAAAGTATGGTAATTTAAAGTGCTTAAGCACTAACTTAGAATTGATATTTAATATAACAAGTGAAGTAATGGAAATAAAAAAAGTTAACAAAGGAACTCTTGTGGGAAGGTCTTATCTTGCTAAAGAGGATATGTATGTAGCTTTACTTCCTATTGGGCATAAAGATGGAATAACTAAGAGTATAAAGTATGTGGTAGTAAATAACAAGATTTGTGAAGTTTTATCTGATGATATAGATAAACTTTATATAAAAGTTGATGAAAAAGTATTTATTAAAGATAAGGTATATATATTAAATGAAGAATTAGATATTTACAAGCTACTAGTTAATTTACATACAAATAGGTATTACTTGATGAGTATTTTAGATAGAAATTTAACTAAAAAGTATATAAATATACCAGATAATAATGATGATTTGTTGTAAAGAAATGTTTGATTGAAGAAAGAAAAAACTGAGTATTAATCTAATATGGAAAAGATATTAAATTGATAGTGGATTAAAATTTTGAAAGGTTAGCTAAGTATTTTTTAGAAGAATTTTTTAATACTGTTCCATTTAACTTTTCAATTAACACAAAGTCTTTTTATTGAAAAATAACTTGACATTTTAAAAAATAAGGAATAAAATATAATCAAAATTTATGAGCGAGGTTGTAATGACATTAGTATTTCCAAATTTAGAATTAAAAGAACAATATTATGATTTAGTAAAAAGTGCTTTAAAAAATGGTGATATATCTGAAATGGGTAATGCATATCGTGAAAATGAAAAATATGAAGATATGTTAATTAGGTTAGAAAATCGCAGTAAAGGCATCAATATTTCAAGTAGGGATGTTCCTGCAACTGTACATTTTATATTAAATGAAAAAGGAAAAGTTGTAGGAACAATTGATATAAGGCATACTTTAAATGACAATTATTTCTCTAGACTAGGCCATATTGCATATTATATAAAGTTTGAAGAAAGAAATAAAGGTTATGCAACCAAAGCTTTAAAATTAGCTCTTGAAAAGTTAAAGAATGAATATAAAGTAAATAAAGTTTTAATTACTTGTTTAAAAGATAACATTGCATCAAGAAAAGTAATTGAAGCAAATGGTGGAATTTTTGAAAAAGAATTTTATGATGAGATAACAAATAATTACATTCAGAGATTCTGGATAACCATAAACTATAATGAAATGGTTATCCCCAAAACGGTTTGGTTAACAACAAACATGAATTGTAATAATAATTGTAAATGGTGTTATGCCAAAAAATACATTAATTTTAAAAACAATATGTCATTTTCTAAAATATCAGATTACGTTTTGCAACTTAAAAAAATTGGAGTTAAAAAAATAATTTTAATTGGCGGTGAGCCAAGTATACATCCAGATATTTTGAAAATTATAAAATTTATTTCTGAAAATGAAATAGAAGTATCGATGGCAACAAACGGTAGAAAATTCAGCGATATTGAATTTGCAAAACAAGCCCAAAAAAACGGTTTAAAGAATGTTAATGTATCTATAAAAGGCACAAATGAACAAGAATATCTAAAAAATACTAATAATAAAGGATTTGAAGAAGCATTACAAGGATATAAAAATCTTCAAAAATGTAATGTTAAAACGACACTATCTTATGTTTTATGTGATAGAAACTATGATACATTTGATAATTTTTGGGATTTAGTAAAAAAAGAAAATCTTAATAATATATTATTTCAACTTTATAAACCATCAGCAGATGACAAAAGTCTACCAATTTCGATTTTTGAGTTAGCTGATTTATGTAAATATGTTTACGATAAAATTTATAAAGAAGACAAAAATTTTGTTTTTGAAATGTCTATACCATTATGTGTATTGGACGAGAATATGCTAAATCATATGATGCTGAAAAATCGAATAATAACATGTTGTCATATATCTAAGGGAACAGGATTGATTTTTGATTCAAATTTTAATAATATACCTTGCAACCATTTTATGGGACACCCATTAAATAAGTCTCAAATAAATCCGAACGATATTGTAGAATACTGGAATTCTTCAGAACCAAAAGAATTTAGAAAAATTATTGGTAGATACCCATCAGAAATATGCTCAAGATGTAAAAAATGGTATCAATGTGGTGGCGGTTGCTCTATTAGATGGTTATCTACAGATCCAGCCAAAATTATAAATGATAAATATGTTTATGATAAGGAGGTGACAAAATGAACGCTTTAGAATTACTAAAACAAAATATTAATAATTCAGGAATAGATGCAGTAGAAACTATTGGTATATCAACACCAAAAGCTAATAATTTAGATTGTGATTGCGTTAATGGTGATTGTTCTACTGGCGGTTATGAATATTAGTTTTATCAGTAAAAAGGATATAAAGTCCTTTTTTATTGTCCTCTTTTATATATTTTGATAAAATAATTTTAAGAATGTGGTGGTTTTATGTATGTACAAAAAATAAAAAAATCTTTATTAATGCAAAATAAATTAAATTTAAAAGGCAACTTATATCATAAAACTCAAATTGATTTTGCTTATAACAATAACCGTTTAGAAGGGTCAACCATAACTAGTGATGAAACAGAAAGCATCTATGATACTGGAACAATTTTAACAAATAAAGATAAAGTAATAAATTTAAAAGATGCAACTGAAACAAAAAATCATTTTACATTATTTAAATTTATGCTTGATACTTTAGATGAACCATTAACGGAAGATTTAATTAAAAAATATCATTTTATTTTAAAAAGTGGAACCCTTAAAGATGATGAAGTTGGAATAATAAATATCGGTGAATATAAAAGCCTTAAAAATTTTGTTGGAAACATAACTACATCATTACCTAAGAATGTCCCAGCTGATATGAAAAAATTACTAGATTGGTACAATAAAATAGATAATAAAACTGTTAAAGATATTATAGAATTTCATGTAAGGTTTGAAAAAATTCATCCTTTTCAAGATGGCAATGGTAGAGTAGGCAGAATGATTATTTTTAGGGAATGTTTAGTAAATAATATAATGCCATTTTATATTGAAGAAAGAAATAAACCTTTTTATATCAGAGGAATAAAAGAGTATCAAACAAATAATGAAAAAGGTTATTTAATCGATACGTGCTTAAATAGTCAAGATAATTATGAAAGGTTAGCTAAGTATTTTTTAGAAGATTAATTTAATGTTTAGATAATGAAAAAATCTAAACTTTTTTTCTTAAAATTAGGTTAAAATCGAGATTAAAGTTGATTTTTTTGTTGATTCCCTGTTATAATGGTCTAGGAAGTGATAAGGAATATGGCAAATTATGATGAGTCATCGATTAAAATTCTTGAAGGTCTAGAAGCAGTTCGAAAAAGACCAGGGATGTATATTGGATCAACTGATAAAAGAGGTATGCATCATTTAGTTTGGGAAATTGTGGATAATGCCATAGACGAAGTAATAAATGGATATGGCAATTATATTAAAGTAATTATAAATAAAGATAAAAGTATAACAGTAGCGGATAATGGTCGGGGAGTTCCAATTGGAATGCATGCATCTGGAAAAAGTACACCGGAAGTTATATACACAATACTTCATGCGGGTGGAAAGTTTAGTGAGGCAGGTTACAAAGTTTCCGGAGGTCTTCATGGTGTTGGGGCTAGCGTAGTTAATGCATTATCAAAAGAAATGCAAGTAGTTATTTATCGTGATGGTCTTATTTCATCAATTGAATTTGAAAATGGAGGGCATGTTAAAACGCCACTTCATACCGTTGGTAAAAGTACAAAAACAGGAACAATAGTTAAGTTTTTGCCAGATGATACAATATTTAAAAATTGTAATTTTTCCTATACCACAATTTGTGAAAGAATGCAAGAATCTGCTTTTTTACTAAGTGGGCTTACTATTGAGGTCATTGATGAAGAAGATGGACATCAAGCTAAATTCCATTATGAAAATGGTTTAACAAGTTTTATAGATTACATGAACGAAGGCAAAAATACTTTACATAAAGTAATTAGTTTTGGTAATACGAAAAATAAAATTGAAGTTGATATTGCGATGCAATACACTGATACTTATAATGAAAATATATTATCTTTTGTAAATAATGTTAAAACTGTAGATGGTGGAACTCATGAAGTTGGTTTTAAAACGGGAATTACTAAAGCTTTTAATGATTACGCTAAAAGCAACAACATTTTTAAGGCCAAAGATGGTTCTTTAGATGGTTCTGATGTTCGGGAAGGTTTATCAGCAATTATTAGTTTAAAAATTCCGGAAGAACTCTTGCAGTTTGAAGGGCAAACTAAGGGTAAACTTGGTACGCCTGAGGCTCGTAGTGTTACTGAAAGTATAACTTATGAATCATTAAAGTTTTTTCTTGAAGAAAATAAAGAAGTAGCATCAACTATCTTAGAAAAAGCTATGAAAAGTAAAGTTGCTAGAGAAGCTGCGAGAAAGGCACGTGAAGATGCTAGAAATGGTAAAAATAAAGGTAAGATTGAAAAGAATTTATCCATGAAATTAGCTCCAGCCCAAAGTAAGAATCCAAAGATTAATGAGTTATTCATTGTCGAAGGAGATTCGGCCGGTGGTTCGGCGAAAGGTGGAAGAGATCGAAAATTCCAAGCAATACTTCCTCTTCGAGGTAAAGTAATAAATAGTGAAAAAGCATCCTTAGATGATTTAATTAAAAATGAAGAAATAAACACTTTAATACACACCATTGGCGCGGGTATTGGCCAAGATTTTGAGGCTTCAGAATCTAATTATGATAAAGTTATAATTATGACCGATGCCGATGTAGATGGTGCCCATATTCAAATACTACTGCTTACATTTTTCTATCGTTATATGCGGGGCTTAATTGAAAATGGCAAGCTTTATATTGCCATGCCACCATTATATAAATTAGATTATGGTAAGAAGAAATTCTATGCATATAGTGATGATGAATTAAATGAAATAAAGCTAAATAATACGGGAAAATATAGTATTCAAAGATATAAAGGTCTTGGGGAAATGAACCCAGACCAACTTTGGGAAACAACAATGGATCCGGAAACAAGAAGTTTAATTAGAGTTAAAATAAATGATGCCGCACTTGCGGAAAAGCGAGTTCAAGTTTTGATGGGGGATAAGGTAGAACCCCGTAAGGAATGGATAAATGAAAATGTTGAATTCACCCTTGAAGATAATTACAGGGGAGTATAGGGAGGTTTAAATGGATAATATAGTAAAAAAAATTGAAGATTATAGTCTTGAAGAAATAATGTCAATAAGATTTGCCTCTTATGCTAAAGAAATTATACAAGATAGAGCTATCCCAGATGTTAGAGATGGACTTAAACCAGTACAAAGAAGAATTCTTTATGCGATGTATAAAGCTGGCAATACCGCTGAAAAAGGATATATTAAGTGTGCGGCAACTGTCGGAGATGTTTTAGGTAAATTTCACCCTCATGGCGATTCATCTGTTTATGAAGCAATGGTTCGTATGTCTCAGTGGTGGAAGCAAAATCACATTTTAGTAGATATTCATGGTAATAATGGTTCCATGGATGGCGATGGACCCGCAGCTTATCGTTATACTGAAGCAAGACTATCTAAGATAAGTGGGGAACTTTTAAAAGATTTAGATAAATCAACTGTAGCGTGGTCTCCAAACTTTGATGATAGGTTTTTAGAACCCACGGTACTTCCTGCGAAGTTTCCTAACTTACTGGTTAATGGCACAAATGGTATATCTGCGGGATATGCAACAAATATACCACCTCATAACCTTGGGGAAGTAATTGATGCTACTATAAAGAGAATTGATTCACCTAATTGTTATCTAGATACAATCTTAGAAATAGTGAAAGGGCCAGACTTTCCAACTGGTGGTATAGCTTTTGGTAAACAAGGTATAATTGATGCTTTTAGAACTGGCCGAGGCCGAGTAATTGTTCAAGCTAAATATGAATTTGTGAAAGAAAAAGGTAAAGAACAAATAATTATTACGGAAATACCTTTCGAAGTAAACAAACAAGCTTGTGTTGCCAAAATTGAAGGTCTTCGCATTGATAAAAAAATCGAAGGTATATCTGAGGTTCGTGATGAGACAGATCGAACAGGTATAAGAATAGCTATTGACCTAAAACCAAATGCTAATAAAGATGTAATAATGAAATTCTTATTTAAAAATACTGATTTGCAAATAAGTTATAACTATAATAGTGTGGCTATTGTCAACAGAACTCCAAAAACTTTAGGTATTTTGGAAATCTTAGATGCTTACATTGCCCATAAACGTGAAGTTATTACCAAAAGAACAGAATTTGACCTAGCATATTACACTAAAAACTATAATATAGCAACAGGCTTAATTAAAGCTATATCTATCTTAGATGAAGTAATTGCTTTAATCAGAGCTAGTAAAAACAAAAGTGATGCCAAGGTTAATTTAATTAATAAATATAGCTTCACCGAAGAACAAGCTGAAGCTATTGTAACACTTCAACTTTATAGATTGACAAATACTGATATTGTGGTTCTTGAGGAAGAATGTGAAAAACTAAAGGGTCTAATCGAAGAATGTAATAAAATTTTAAATGATGAAAATGAACTAAAAAATGTTATGAAATCAGAACTTAGGGAAATAAAGAAAAACTATGCAACTCCAAGAAAGACAGAAATTAGAGATGAAATCGTTGATATTAAGGTAGATGTAAAGGAAATGATACCTGATGAAAATGTAGTTGTCGTAGTAACAAATGATGGTTATGTAAAAAGGGTAAGTACTAAAAGTTTTAAAACTAGTGAAGAAGAAACTACTTTAAAACCTGGAGACTTTGTAACTGCAAAATACTTAACATCTACAAGAAGTAATTTACTTTTATTTACGAATCTTGGTAATTATTTGTTTGTACCTGTTCATATCTTACCTGAAACAAAATGGAAAGACTTAGGTAAACATATAAGTAATACTATTATGATAAAAGAAAATGAAAGAATTGTATCTTCTTTAATAATGAAAGATTTAGATAAAAATGTCTCTCTATTTACAAAAAATGGCCTTGTTAAACAAGTACCTTTAAAAGATTTTGAAGTAACTAGATATTCTAAACCAATGATGGCTATAAAACTAAAAGATGGTGATGAGTTAATTAGTGCAGATATTTCTAAAGAAGAAGTTTTATTTGTAACTAATAATGGATTATCTTTAAGATTTGCCACTAGCGAAATTCCTGTTGTAGGACCTAAAGCAAGTGGAGTTAAGGGTATTAACTTAAAAGATGATTATGTTGTTTTAGGGAGCCCTATAAACGAAGAAGAATATTTAAATGTCTTTACTAATTTTAAAACAATTAAAAGATTAAAATTATCTGATATAACTAGTATATCAAGAGCTAAGAAAGGCAATATGCTATTTAAAAAAGCAAAGACTAAAGATTATAAAATAAGCTATGCTTATTTAACAAGTACTAAAGATATAAATATATACAAAGATGGAACAGACTTCCACGAAATAAAAAATAGTGATATACCTATCATGGATACTTCGTCAACGGGAAGTGCTGTTAAATATAATTATGATTTATTTACTTTAAAAAAAGAGTTAATAGATTTAACTAGGAAAAGTGAAGTAAACGAAGAAGAAACTTTAGAAAAACCAAATCAAAAAGAAGAACAATTGTCTTTTGCATCTTTCATAGATGATTTTAAGATATGAATTAATATTTTATGATTGAAAAGACTACATGAAATAAGAATAATATAATCCTAAGTTTTTTAGGTTGCATTTTCTTTAAAACTATGTTATTCTAGTGTCAGAATAGGAGATGGAAAATATGGATAAAAACAAATCGTTTTATCTAACACTTGTGGTTATATTTTGTGTGGTACTTTCAGGGCTCGGTGGTTATTTCATAGGTATAAACTTTGGCAAAGGTGAAGTTGTTGTAAGGAAAAATGATAACAATGATAACAAAGTAATTGAAAAAGAATCTAAAGAAGAGGATGATATTGAAGTTTTAGAATTAACTAGCTCAGTAAATGTTGCTATATATAATTATTTACAAAGTGATAGTACTGATTTAATTAGTTATCTAAATGGTTTAAGTAATAGTCAAAAACTATATGTCGCTGGTCTTCAAGGTGATGATACTTTTACTAATTTAAAAGAAGATTTAGTTGATTTATTTGGCACAGATTTAAATATTAAAGCTGAAGACTATTATGTTGGTAATACTTTGCAAGCTACTTACAATGCTGAATCTGACAAATATACATGGGTAGGTGACTATGATTTATTGTTTGATTTTGAATCTAAGGAAGTGTTTAATTATAGGTTAGAAAACACTACTATAAAAGATGATGAATATGTTGTTACTTTTTATGGTTTATATACTTCTAGTGATAACATAGGCCCTACGACTGCCACAAATGACAAAAACATTAATTGTTTACTTGATTATGAAGAAAACCAAGATACATCAAATGACGAATGTTTAGACAATGCTTTTGTTAACAGTAAAGATGATTTCTTAAAGATTAGTTATATTTATAAAAAAATAAATGATAAATATGTTTTAGTTGATGTTAAATTAGTTTAATTCTAGGAAATAGTTATAAAAGACTATTTCTTTTTTTATATAATTTCATATACTACCTTAGGGAGGATAACTTATGAATGAATTATCAAATACTATAAATGCCGCGGGAACTTATGATGATACACCTATCTCTTTAACATCAAATACTAATGTAGTTAAGATAATTGATGGTTTAACTTTAAAATTAGAGGCTGATAGGAAATATTGGAAGGATGGTAATTTAAAGTATTCAATTACTTTAGATAATGCAACTGATGTAAGCTATACAACAGTAACTTTGACAGATGTTTTAGATACAACCTATATCTCTTTTGTAGATGGAACTGTGGAAATTGATGGTGCTAAGGCAACTTCGGATCAGTATAGTTATAATGAGGCAAGCCATACTCTTACAGTGAATTTAGCTAGTGTTGATGCTCAGAGTAATACAACGATAACTTTTGAAGTAAAAAAAAAATAAATGATTTCTTTATTTTACAAAACAATGTTCAAGCTATTTTAAGTGATGGAACTGTAAACAAAAGTAATATACTTAAAATATTAAGTCCTATCAATAGGTGGTGTACTGTAAATAACTATGGATGTGGAGTTCCTTATTTTAGAATTTAATTAATATGTTAATCATAAACTTATATAGGTGATATATTTGAAACAAGAAGAATTTAAAAACTTTGTAAGAACTAAGCCAGAACTTATAAAGTTTGTTCAAAATGGTGAAATGACTTGGCAAAAATTTTATGAAATATATGATTTATATGGGAGTGATGAAAAGGTTTGGAACAAGTATATCTTAGATGATAGAGATTCAAGTATCTCAAAGATAACTAACATGGTTAAAAATGTTGATATGGACTCTATCAAAAGCCATATTAATACTGCTCAAAAAGCCATTGATTTTGTATCTGATTTAACTAAAAAGAACCCTGTTTCTACGGTGGATAGCTTAACTAAAGGCCCAGTTTCCCCAAGGCCTTTAAATAAATTCTTTGAGGATTAGATGGAAAAGTACTTGCAGATAAGTTTTAGGGGGGATTCTAAATCATACAATCTTCTTAAAGAAAACTCCTATTATTTTAAAGGGTTAAACAGAGGCACTATAGACTATAAGACTTTTGTATCCGATATGAAAGCTAAATATAAACAAAGAACAACTGATAAATTAGAAAGTTTAATGGACAACATGGAACTTGTAAGTTCTGTTTTAAATGTATTAAAATAGTAAAATTTACTCATACTTAATAAAAAGAGACGAAATTCTATTGACTTAATTGCAAAAATATTGTAAATTAATAATAGAAAGGAGTTCAATATGAAGAATATTAAAAATGAACACGGTTTTACTTTGATCGAATTGTTAGCAGTTATAGTTGTTTTAGCAATTGTATTATTAATGGGGGCAATGGCAGTTATTCCAAGAATGACTGAAGCAAGAAAGCAAACTTTTGCACTCGAAGCAAATACAGCAATCCAAGGAGCTCAACAATATTTGATGGGCAATGAATTAAAGTCAAAAAGTGATGCGAACAAAGTTTTTCCAACTTCCACTAATGGAACAGTGTGTGTAACAATTGGAGAATTAAGAACATCTGGTACAATTGATTTTGAAGATACTTATGTGGGAAAAATTATTGTGACTAAGACTAGTGATAATACTTATACCTATAAAATATCTATGACTAATGGTACACTTAAAGTTAAAGATGCAGGTGAATCTGGTGATGTCACATCTGACTTAGTATCAGATTATGCTTCCACAGATAACATTACAGATACATGTTCTTAGTAGTTAGATAATAAAAGTATTTTTTAAATTGAGCTAAACTTCCAATTTTGGAAGTTTTTCTTTTGCAAAACTTTCTTGTGTGATATAATAAGGGTGGTGTTGGTAATGAAATTGTTTTTAAGATTTGGTAATTTTCTTGTCTTAGGTTTAATTATTATCCTTGCAATTATATCTTTTTATAAGACAGGTATATATGATAAGATATTTAAAAAAACTACTTCGGTTGAAATAATTAAAAGTGATATAGATAAAGATAATGATGGAATAGATGATTATACAGATATTTTGGAAGGAGCTAAAAAGTTTATTGAAGATAAACCTAAATATAAAAGCAAATACTATGATGGAGGGTATCCTACTGATGAATATAGGGTGTGTACGGATTTAATCTGGTATGCCCTAGATAATGCGGGTTATGATTTTAAAACATTAATTGATGAAGATATAAAGAATAATAAAGATGAATATGATAGTGATGTTGGGGATACAAATATTGATTTTAGAAGAGTTAGAAACATTAAAGTTTACCTAGATCGAAATGTCTTATCACTTGATTTAGATAAAGATTTTAATCCTGGTGATATTGTAGTTTATAAAAATTATATAGCTATAGTTAGTGATAAACAAAATAAAGATGGAGAAAATTATATAATTCACCAACATGCCTTTTATAATTATGAAGATGATGGCCTTTTTAGAGAAAAAATCATAGGTCATTATAGATGGGAGTTAAAAAATGGAAACAAATAAAAGAAAAGAAAAATTAGTAAAAGCTTTAATAAATAGAGACTTTGAAATTAAGGATGAAGATGAATTAATCGAAATGCTTTTAGATAACCCAACAGCGATAGATTCTGATAAAGAAGAAGACGAAAGAAGAACTTATGGAGATAAACTTGCTGATAAAGTAACAGAAATTGCTGGTTCGTGGGGGTTTATCATAGGTTTTTGTCTATTTTTAATAATGTGGATGTTTATAAACACTATCTTAATTGTTAAATTTGATGAATATCCCTTTATTTTACTTAATCTAATTTTATCTTGTATTGCTGCTTTACAAGCACCCGTGATTATGATGAGTCAAAATAGAGCGGCTAAAAAAGATAGTCTAAGAAGTTTAAATGATTATAAAACTGATTTAAAAAGTGAACTTATACTTGAAGTATTACATGAACAAATTAAAGATATTCAAGCAAGTCAAAGAAAGATATTAAGATTACTTGATAAAGATGATGAAAGTAAGTAAATTTTAAATAAAGGAGGGTGAGAGTAATGAAGAAAAAAACTGTTATAATTGTAAGTGTTGTCGTAGGTGTTGTCTTTCTTATTCTCGGAATGTTATCTAGTTTAGTCTATTATAATAGGGATACTATTTTTAAAAATAACATAGATGTTGCCAGTTCAAAGGAAGCTGCAAATGAAGAAAAGAAAGAAACAATAGTTAATGAGGATAAAATTGTTACAAATGAAGTAAAAGAAGAAAATAGTAAATCTACAAGTAATATAAAAGAAGATTCTAGTGAAGTAAAGAAAGATACTTCCAAGGAAGTAGAAAGTAAAAATGATACAATAAATGAAGTTGAATATAGTAGTGAAGATAAAACCGTTATAAATGAAATGGAAAATACTTTAAATACTATTGATAATTTAGATAATGATAAAGATATTTCTTCAAAAGCTAAAGCTACCTTTGTAAGTATTGTTGATTTTCTTTTCTATGATGGGGAAATAGAAGGAGTTACTTTTGATATGCTTACAACAAATGGTAAGGAAAAAGTGTTAGAGTTAGCCCAAAAAATAGATGCTAAATTTGAAGAAAAAGTCCCAGGTTATAAAGAAAGTATCTCTAGTGGTACTAAGAAAGCTTATACTAAAGCTAGTGAACTTATTAAAAAAGGTGCTAATAACTTAAATGATTTTGCTAAAGAAAAACTAGGGGAAGAAAATTATAATTCTATAATAGATGCAAAAGATGAATTAGTTAAATATACTAAGAATGCCTTTAGTTTAATTAAGAGTTCTAGTTCTAAATTATTTACAAGTACTAAAGATAAGTTAAATGATTGGTATCAAAATTTTAAAAATAAATAAATATGTCAACAAAAAATAGTTGACACATATAGTTTTATATGGTAATATTTATTTAGTTAATTTAGTGAGGAGGAAAAAATATGGCAGTTAAATTAAGACTTAAAAGAATGGGTGCTAAACAAAAACCATTCTATCGTATCGTAGCGGCTGATTCAAGATCTCCAAGAGATGGAAGATTTATTGAAACAGTTGGTACATACAATCCTGTTGCAAATCCAGCTGAAGTAAAAATCAATAAGGAGCTTGCAATGAAATGGCTAAATAATGGAGCTGAACCTACTGATACAGTAAGAGCATTATTTAGAAAAGAAGGCATCCTAGAAGAATTCGCAGCAAGTAAAAAGGGTAAATAATTATGAATATTGTAGAGTACACTGAATTTTTAGTTAAAAGTCTTGTTGAAGACCCAGAAATGGTTAAAGCTGAAGAATTAAAAGAAGATGGTTTTACTATTATTGAAGTAATGGTACCTGATGCCCAAATGAAATATGTCATAGGTAAGGCAGGCAAGAATGCTCATGCTCTTAGAACTTTGGTTTATGCTTATGCATATATTCATAAAATGCACAAAATCAAATTAAATATTGAAGCTTTTTAATTAAGTAGAAATATTTAATTTTTTTAAAGAGGGAGGGTTTATGTATTTAGAAAAGGTTATTTTATCAAAGAATCAAGCTCAAAATATTATGAAAAATTATCTTGTAAAAATAGTTGATTTTGTAAATGGCGAAATAGAAAGAACAGAAAATGGAGCTTATCTAATAGATACTTTTAGTTATCGCTATGAAGAGTTAAAAAGAATGAAAACTATAACTACAAAATCATATTTTGATATTCTAAGAATGGCCTTATTAGATTCAGGTTATTCTGTTAAGTATATTAAAGAATTTTACCGAGGTAATGAAGTAAAATATGAGTGCTTTTATGAATTAGTAAGTAAAAAAGGAAGATAGTTATGAAATGTTTTTTAAAAAGTATTTTGGCAGGAATTATGATTGCCATTGGTGGTACAGTTTTTTTATCAGTTGAAAATAAAATTGTTGGTGCATCATTATTCTCAATTGGTTTAATTGGAGTTCTTGTATATAATTTTAATTTATATACAGGTAAAATTGGTTATTTAGTTAATAATTTTAATTTAAAATATATTAAAGACTTGATTATTATATTAATTGGTAACTTCGTAGGTTCTGCTTTCGTAGGTTTTATACTTAGGTTTACAAGAATTTATAACTCTATTAATGCTAAAGCTAATATTTTAGCTAGTGCTAAGTTAAATGATAATTTATTAAGTATATTTGTTTTATCTATTTTTTGTGGAATGCTTATGTATTTTGCTGTAACTGGCTTTAAAACAATTAGTGATTTTGGTAAATATGTCGTTGTATATTTAGGTGTCGTAGTATTTATTATTTCTGGCTTTGAACACTGCATTGCTAATATTTATTATTTTTCAGTAGCAGATGTTTGGTCACTTAAAACTTTAGGCTATGTAGCTATGATGGTTTTAGGTAATTCTCTTGGGGGCTGCGTTATACCCACATTTAATCTATTTACAAAGGAGGTGCAAAAGTGAAAACATTTAAGAAAAATTTACCTGAAGGCGTAAAAAAACAATTTGCTTTGTATAAAGGTGTTAAAGTAAGATTAATTAACAAAAACACCAAAAAGAAAGCTAAATAGTTCAAAATTCGCCAAAATATGACAAAAGGGATGAAAATCTCTTTTTTTTCGACAAAACTTCTTGTGTACTTTCTTATTTTTAAGTGTTAAAGTATATCTCGAGGAGGAAAATTTATATGAAAAAAATTGCAGTATTTTTTGCAGCAATGCTATTTAGTGTAACAATTTGTTATGCGGGATCGGAGGTGGATTTGACTAAGAACTATGTAATATTCGATATTGATATGTCTATTTCAAATTTAGTTATTGATGTTTACAACAGTGAAACTAATGAATATATAGAAAGAGTATTTTTAAATAAAAATAATAAAACTTACTATTATGACAAAGGCTTAAATATCAGAATCAAAGAAATCACAAGTAATTCAGCTTACAAATGGTTTGATGACATCACTATTAATAATGAAAGTGTAACACTAAGTTTCGAGCGAATACCCCGGGATGTCACAGTTAGATTTACCACAATATATCGAGGTTATGGCTATTATATTGAATCAGTCTATACTGACACGGATATAACAATTCTTAATAGTGACTTTGAAGTGATTGGTACTTGTGTAAGTGAGGGGGATTGCGAAACTGTTTTGAAAACAGGGACATACTATATTATTGATAATAAAACAGGAGGAACTTTTGTTGAGAATATTAGACAAGAAAGACTAGTTTATGTAGCAAGATACTTCATAATAGGTTTATATAGTGAAGATGACTTAGAACTAGATAATGTAACTAGGCATGGAAATCTGTATTATTTTGATACTCCAGCTTTTCCAACTGAATACACAATAAATGGGGAAACACTAGATTTTTCAGACAGTAGTAACTATTACTATATTCATTATGAAGGAATCTTTTATAAATATAGTAAGAAAGATGAGGTTATTGAAGATACTTCTAATGAGGATAATGCACCAATCGAAGAAGATACTACACCTTGTGAAAATACTCATGATGAAGATGCATTTCCCGAAAAAGAAATAACCATCGCCGATGAATTATTAGTTGAAGTACCAAATACTGAAGCTTGTAATTTAGATATAACTTATTTTAAAAAGAAATATTATTTTGAATAATGAAAAAGCTTTTGTTACTTTTAATGTTCCTTTGTTTGCTTGGTTGTCAAAAAGATATTGAAATAGGCTCAATAGATAACTCTAATGATTATTACGGAATTTTAATTATTCCTAGCATTAATATGACTTATGGTTTTTATGATTTAGAAAGTGATCGAAACGATGTTAGTAAAAATGTAACTTTAATAGATTCTGGCATTCCTAACACCTATATTTTGGCCGCTCACTCTGGCACAGGTTCTATTGCTTACTTTAATGATTTAAAATTTGTTGAACAAAATGATGAAATTTATTTAAAATTTAAAGATAAAACAAATGTCTATGAAGTAAAAAGTATCCGCAGTGAAAAGAAAAATGGAACAATTAATATCAAAAGGGAAGAAAACCAAGTTATCCTTACAACTTGTGATCAAGTAAGAAAAGGCAATCAATTAATAATTGAAGCAAGTTTAAAAAGTTAATATTATAAGAATGTAACAAAATGTTGCATTCTTTTCTAAAAATGTCTGTTATTTTAAGTCGAAATTTGGTATAATTTATAGGCAAGGAGGATAACATGGCAAAGACAAGAAATGAATTAAGAAACATTGCAATGGTTATTTTATATCAAATAGATATTTACGAGGAACGAGGAGTAGATTATTACATCGATAGTGTTATCAAAGATAATTTAGATGTTGATAATGAGTTTGTAAAAGATATTGTTTATGGAGTAACAACATATAAAGATTCGTTAGATGAAATAGCTAACAAATATATTGAAGGATGGACTATCGATAGAATAGATAAAACTGGTGCATCCATTTTAAGAATGGCTCTTTATGAACTTAAATTTACGGATACTCCCGAAATCGTAGTTATTAATGAAGCAATAGAACTTTCTAAAAAATATTCTGATGATTCAGTTAGAAAGATAATAAATGCTGTCTTAGATAAATTTATAAAAGAATAGAATGTAAAACAAGTTAAACAATGGAAATTTATTTGAAAACAGTACTATTCGTAGTATATGGAATGAAGAAAAAAGAAGAATATTTTTTAGTGTTGTAGATGTTATTGGAACATTAACTGATAATGATTATCAAAAAGCAAGAAATTATTGGAAATGGCTAAAAAGCAAATTAAATACTATAATACTGATACACCAGGAATATTTAGACTTATTGAATCTGTGCTTAGCCCTAAGGACGAAGTGTAACGATTGATTTTATTCCAAATAAAGTTGTTCTTGCTACAATATCGGAATTACTAAATACGAGATAAATGGGATTTCAATTAATATCTACGATAAAGAAAGAATGTTTATTGAACTTGCAAGAAGTAAAAATCAAATGGAATATGATATGTATAAAAAAATTATTACAAATTATAGAAAAATTGCCGATGCAGGCTCTAAATGGTAAGATAGATATTATTATTGCTAAGGAAGAAAAGCTTCAAGGTCTTTCAGAAAATATGAAAGTTGCCAAACGAGGTGGTAAAGTAGCAAAATGAGCCAGAGATTTATATGACGAAGAAACTAGAAAGTCTGCATTATCTAAATCAAATTCTTTAAGCTATAAATATATTGGTGATGTTAAAAAAAATAGAAAATTAGAAAAAAGAAAGGGGATTTATCCATGGATAAAGAATATATTAAAATAAGTGATTTAAATAGTTATATAAAAAGTATATTAGACAATAATGCTTTTTTAAATAAAGTCTATTTAAAAGGAGAAATAAGTAATTTTAAAAACCATACTAGAGGCCATCTTTATTTTACTTTAAAAGATGATACATCAAGGATAAGTGCTGTTATGTTTCAAAGTAGCGCTGTAAGACTTGAATTTAATCCTGAGGATGGAATGAATGTTTTAGTAGAGGGAAGAATTAGTGCTTATCCAGCCCAAGGTACATACCAAATTTATGTTGATAAAATGGAACCAGATGGTCAAGGTGCCTTGTACATTGAGTTTGAAAAGCTAAAGAAAAAGTTAGCTGGAGAAGGCTTATTTGATGCCATGCATAAAAAGGCAATACCTAAGTTCCCTGAGAGAATCGGGGTTATAACAGCCTCAACTGGTGCCGCAGTTCGAGATATTATGAGTACAATCAAAAGAAGGTATCCTGTTTGTGAAGCAATACTTTTCCCATGCTTAGTTCAAGGAAAAGATGCTGCCCCTGATATTGTAAGACAAATAAAAAGAGCGGATTCGTTCGGGGTTGATACAATAATCGTAGGTCGGGGTGGAGGATCTATTGAAGACTTATGGGCCTTTAATGAAGAAATTGTAGCTCAGGCAATATATGATTGTAATACGCCAATCATAAGTGCCGTAGGTCATGAAATAGACTGGACTATCGCGGATTTTGTCGCTGACCTTAGA
This sequence comes from Agathobacter sp., assembly GCA_963628465.1. GTDB lineage: Bacteria > Bacillota_I > Bacilli_A > RF39 > UBA660 > Onthocola_B. Next base: position 39,861 of record CAVGEW010000003.1, read on the forward strand.
GCGCCAACTCCAACTGGTGCCGCTGAAATGGCCGTGCCAACTGTCCTTGATATAAATACTTTGCTTAATAATTATAAGATTAGGCTTAATAAAAACATTAAAAATATGGTTAATACTAAGTTTATTAAATGGCGTAGTCTTAAAAATAGTTTTATTTTAAAAAATCCCATGACTATGTATGAAATGAAGGAACAAAAACTAGATAATTTGTTAGATAAGCTAAATAATGATATTAAGTTAATACTTCAAGAAAAAGAAATTAAATTAAATAACTTAAAGATGAATCCCATTTTAAAAAATCCCATGTCTTTAGTGGATAAAAAGAAAAATGATTATACTTTACTTGTAAATACTTTAAAGCTAGTTAATCCGTTAGGTATTTTAGAAAAAGGTTATTCCTTAACTACGATTAATGATAAAGTAATTAAATCAAATGAAGATGTAAATATTGATGATGTAATTAATGTCAGGTTACATGTTGGTGATATAAAAGCTAAAGTTATTGAAAAATAATTTAAGGAGGTAAATATAAATGAACGAAGATATAACAAAGTTATTTAGTATTCTTTTATCTGAAAAACCTAGCGAACAAATAATTAAAAATGAAGAATTTGTATTTTCTTTAATACCAGAGTTAAAATTATCTAAAGGTTTTAATCAAAATAACAAATGGCATATATATGATGTTTATAACCATATTCTTCGTGTTGTTGATGGAGTACCAAGTGATTTATCTTTAAGATTATCAGCATTATTTCATGATATTGGTAAGCCTTTTGCTTATTATGAAGATGAACAAGGACAAGGACATTTTCATGGTCATTGGATTAAATCTCAAGAAATATTTTTGAATTTTGCAAAGGACAACAATTTAGATGCAGAATTATCTATGATTGTATCAAAGTTAGTTTTCTATCATGACTTAAATATAGGTAAACTAGATGGGGATTCCCTTGTTAATTTTGTTAATGAACTAGGCGGAGAAAATATTGAAAAGTATTTTTTCTTAAAAAGAAGTGATTTACTAGCCCATTCTCCGCTTGCTCATTATAAATTAGATGAATATGATAAGCAAGAAGCTGCGATGCTTAAATTAAGAAAATAAAAAGGATAGGTGATTATTGTGGAAATTTTAAAATTAGTAAAACCTGAACTTTGTGATAAAGAAAGTGCTTTAAGTATGCTTGAAGAAATTAAAGAAATTGATTTAGGTTTGCCATGGCAATATTCCGGTCTTGCAGCTCTTCATGAAGCTTTATCTTATGAAGACTGGCTTAAAGATAAAGAAAATGAAAGAAAAGGAATAAATCTAAAAGATGGTTATGTTCCGGCGACAACTTTGTTTTTAAAACGAGAAAGTGATGGAAAAATATGTGGATGTGTCGGAATTAGACATACTCTAAATGATTTTCTTTTAAATTATGGAGGGCATATTGGTTACTCAATTACGCCAAGTGAGCGAGGAAAGGGTTATGGTAAGTTGCAACTTAAGCTTGCTTTGGAGGAAATAAAAAGGTTAGGTATTGAAGAATGTTTAATTACCGCAGATACAAACAATTTAGCAAGTAATAAATTAATTGTATCTGCAGGAGGTATTTTAGAAAATACTGTTATGTTAGATGATAATACTTTAAATAGGTATTGGATAAATTTAAAATAATTGATATAATAATTAAGAAAGGAAAATAATAATGGAAGAAAATAAAAATTTTGAAAGTTCTCTTGAGGAATTAGAAAAAATAGTTAAAGAACTTGAAAGTGGTAATGTTAATTTAGATGATGCAATAAATAAGTATACGGAAGCAATGAAACTTGCTAAATATTGCGGGGAAAAATTAAATGATGCTACGCAAAAAGTTAATAAAATTTTGACGGAAGATAATGAACTTAAAGAATTTAAAGCAGAATAGGGGAAGTGAATATGGAAGTTAAAGATATTACAAATAGAGATGTGGATTTTGCTAAATGGTACACAGATGTGTGCAAAAAAGCTGATTTGGTAGATTATTCAAGTGTTAAAGGAAGTATGATTATTCGTCCGCTGGGGTATGCTATTTGGGAAGAAATTCAAAAGACCATGGATAAAATGTTTAAAGAAACTGGTCATGAAAATGTCCAAATGCCAATGTTTATACCAGAATCACTTTTGAACGTGGAAAAAGAACATGTCGAAGGTTTTGCTCCCGAAGTTGCTTGGGTTACTCATGGAGGTAATGAAAAACTTGAAGAAAGAATGTGTGTAAGACCTACGAGTGAAGTGCTTTTTTGTGACCATTATAAAAAGATAATAAATACTTATAGAGATTTACCAATTCTTTATAATCAATGGTGTACCATAGTTAGATGGGAAAAGACAACAAGACCATTTCTAAGAAGTAGAGAAATACTTTGGCAAGAAGGACACACTATGCATGCCACTGCTGAAGAAGCTAGGGAAGAGACTTTAAGAATGTTTAATGTTTATAAAACTTTTCAAGAAGACTATCTAGCTTTACCTGTTATTACTGGTAAAAAGACTGAAAAAGAAAAGTTTGCTGGAGCGGAAGAAACCTATACTTTGGAAGCAATGATGTATAATGGTTATGCTCTTCAAAATGGAACTAGTCATTATTTTGGTAATCATTTTGCTAAAGCTTTTGGTATTAAGTTTACGGATAAAGATAATACCCAAAAGACACCATATCAAACAAGTTGGGGCTCTACAACAAGAATGATTGGGGCTATTATAATGACTCATGGTGATGACCATGGACTTGTACTTCCACCTAAGATTGCCCCTTTTAAAGTAATAGTTATCCCTATTGGTGATGTTGCGGAAAGTAAAGATAAATTAACTAAAGAACTTAAAGAAAATAATATTACTTTTAAAGTTGATGAAAGAGATAAAACACCTGGTTTTAAATTTGCTGATGCGGAAGTTAAGGGATACCCAATAAGAATAGAGCTTGGTAAAAGAGATTTAGAATCTAATATGGTAACATTAGTTAGAAGAGATACTTTAGAAAAGGTGCAAGTTTCTTTTGAAGAAGTTGTTGATAAAATAAATGAACTACTTGATGTAATGCAAAAAGATATGTTTGCTAAAGCTAAAACTAGAAGAGATAGTATGATATATGAAGCTAAAGATTACGAAGAGCTTACTAACATTGCAACAACTAAAGATGGAGGTTTTATCAAAATAAATTGGTGTGGCAATGTAGAGTGTGAAAACAAAATAAAAGATGACTTTGGTATTAAGTCGAGATGTTTAATTGAAAACGAAGAAGTAACGGGTCCATGCTGTGTGTGTGGTAATAAAGCTACAACAAGGCTTTATATAGGAAGACAATATTAAAAATGAATAAGAAATAATCTTATTCATTTTTATATGCACTAGCAAATTCTTTTAAAGCCATTAAAACTTCTGCTTTAGAATCAAGTCCGACAAGAAATTCATCGCCATTAATGTAATTTATCTTTCTAATACAAAAGTCAGCAATATCATTTTCATTGGTAAGATAAACATATTTTACATTATTTATAACAAGCTCTGCTGTTACCATGTAGTCTTTACCATCGTCTAATGTTACTATTTCAATATTTTCACTCATCTTGAACCTCCATTTAATTCACCAAGTAGACTAGTTCTTTGTTCATGTTCTATACCTTCTTTAGCATAAGCTCTAATAACTTTTTCCATTAAAGGTGCATAGTCTTCTAAAGCAATACCTTTACTACTTAAATACTCATTAAAAGAATTATGTAAACAAGCTTCTATTTCAGCTTCGGTATAAGCCCCTGGGTTACTACTAATTAATTGATTCATTTTTAAAAATATTTCATTCATGCAATCTAATCTATTGTACTTATCCAACTTACTATAACAACCATATATTCTTGTATCTATGTCATATTCCTTATTTTTATTTAAAACATCATAAGCCATACCATCAGTATCATAATCCCAATAAGGACTTCTTTCTTCAATGCTGCTTCTTGATGTGAAAGTATTATCACTAACAACACTTTCAATAGAATTTTTAAGTTCTCCAGCTTTTTTAGTGGTATCTATCACTTGTATCGTTTCATAAATACCAACTGCTAACCCAGCTCCTAAGGTAACTAGTATAATAGCTTTCTTAGCTAAATTATTTATTCCTTTGGGTTTTTGCTTTTCTCTTCTACTGTTTCTTGTACTTTTACAACGAGTACTTCTACTAACAATAGTGTCTATTCTTTCATATTCTTCACTTTGTTCAACATCATCAAAAAAGAAACCAATACCATAATCAATATCATCTATTTTGCTCATTTTTATCCCTTCTCTCTATAATAATTTTACCCTAATATTTGTCTTTTGGCAATATAATTTTAAAAATTTCTCTTTCTTTTCTTAAATATATATTGTAAAATAAATGTATGGAAGATATTAAAAAAGTAAAAACTCTTATATCAAGAATAAATAGAAAATGCGATAAAGAAGGCATTTCTTTGTTTGATGCATTAAAAACTCTTGACCTAGATAATTTAAATTATCTAAAAATAATAGGGTTAAATATATCTTTAATAAATGATACTATAAAAGGTGCTATAGATAACTTGTTTTTACTTAAAGATACAAGATTAATAATGTCTTTAGATATGGAAAGTTTAAAGCAAGATGAAATAGAAATATATTCTAAGAATAGTAACCAAGTAGTTCATTTTCTTCAAGATAAAATAACTTTAGATGAATATACTTCTTTGGAAGATGAAGAATATATATATGAAGAAACTTTTACTTGTATATCTCGTTTAAATGAAGAAATATCTTATAAATTATATACAACTACTAGTAAAGATGATTTAAAGAAAAGAATTATATCTGAGAAATATCCTCTTAAACATATGAGAATAATTGTTTCTTATAAAAATGATACAATAGATAAAGTTTATGAATTTACTATTAATCAAGATATGCTTAAAAGTGATTTAAACTTTATAATAAGAGTTTTACATAACTTTGGTTTTCTAGAAAGTTTTTCCATATTAAATAAATATCCATCTAGTATTAAGATAGTTGGTGAATCTATAAACAAAATTACTACTTAAATAAGTAGTAATTTTGTTAATCTAATTCATCTTCTTTGTTATTATCTGTATTTGGTACCACAATATCTTCAACGTTAGAATCTATACTAGTGTTTACCTTTATTTCTAGACCATCACTCATATTTGCTGAAAATAGAGAATAAGCTGATTTTATAACATAAGCTGTTGTACTTGTAGATATATTAGTGACTGTAAAAGTTGTATTATCAGTTCTTCCAAGATAGGTAAGTTTACCATCATTTGTTTTTTGATAAATATTATATCCTAAAGAGCCAATATAACTATTGTTATAAGCAATTCTTTGTTCGTAATATTTACTCGCAGATGTATCAAAATATTTATTGAAATATTCTTGTAAGTAACTTGTACTTATAGCGTCAGGGGTTGATATTCCTGTCCATTTTAATTTTATTTGGGTACCATTATTTGTATAACTTCCATTTGTTGGACTCTTTAATTTATCAAATCTTGATGAAATTTCCGTAGGTTCTGTTCCTTCTTTAAAGATTTCTGTCATTCTTAAATCGCTTGGAGTATATTCTGATGCAAGCATCGTAGGGATAGTTTCCTTTTCAACTTCAACTTCGACTATGCCACTTGGTTTAGTAAAGGTTTTATTTTTACTATAAACTCTAGAACCCACTGCTTTCATAACTGCATTTCTGACTCTTCCCCCGATTGTAGCATTTAAGTAGTGTTCAGAGTTATTAACATCATAACCAATCCATAGTGCTATAGCATATTCAGAAGAGTAGGTAATGTTCCAAGCATCACGAGTAGATGAGGTAGGAATACCTAGTTTTTCTGTGGTGGCTTTATCAAGGTTAGTTGTACCAGATTTAGCGGCGATTTGCGTACCGCTTACAGATACACCTCCGACACCTCTTTGCGCTGCGGTTATAAGAATATCGGTAATCATATAAGCAGTTTCTTCACTCATTACTTTTACTCTTTCACTTTTCTTAGTATATACTTTGCCAGTATCTATGATAGTAGCTTCCGTATAAGAATATGGTTTTATGTAATATCCTCCGCGACCAAAAGCTGCGTAAGCTGCCGACATCTCTATTGGGCTAACGCCATCAAAACCACCAATAGCAGCAGATTCATATAATTCATCACCATAGTCAATACCTAAGCTTTTAACAAAGTTTTTAATGTAATCAGGATTTTCTTTGTAAACAGCTTGGAAAGCCCTAAGAGCAGGAATATTTCTTGAAGCGGCAAGAGCATCTCGCATTGTCATAAGGCCGTTATATTTGCCATCAGCATTTTTAATAGCGGTTCCATTTGAATAAGTCGTAGCTTCATCTAGGAATAGGGAAGCAGGGGAACCATTTAGGTATTCAATGTAAGGACCATAGTCAAATAATATCTTGGCTGTTGAACCCGGTTGTCTTTTGGTTGTAGCTCTGTTTGTTCCTCTAGCTCCATAATTTCGACCACCTGATATGGCTGCGATACCACCAGTTTCCATATCGGTTATTGCAATACCTTCTTGCATGTATTCGTTCGGAAATTCATAAATTTCGCCTTTTTCTAGCTTATTTAAAACATCTTGAGCGTCTTTATCAATTGTAGTAATAACTTTCATTGGTATTTCTCTTAAGTCATAACCAGTATCTTCTTTTACTTCATCAATAACGTAGTCAATAGCGGCACGACTTTCTCCACTTGATGTACTTTCTTTTTTTATTAGTAAACTTTCAATTGGTATGTCAAGTACAGCTTCTTTTTCTTCCTCAGTGATATAACCATGATTAACCATTAATGTTAAAACTGTTTTTTGACGTTTTTTTAAATTATCTGGGTGAGTGTATGGGTTATAATAATTGGGATTTTGAAACATACCAGCGATGATAGAAGCTTCCGCAAGTGATATATCCGAAACGGATTTACCAAAGAAGTTTTGACAAGCTTGTTCAACTCCCGCAAAGCCTGAGTTGTTAAGGGACCCTGTTGAACCAAACCATTGGCTATTTACATAAAACTCAATTATTTCTTCTTTTGTATAACTACTTTCTATTTTAAATACGGCCATATAAATATCTTGAAACTTACGAATAATACCTTTAAGACCATGAGTAGCCTTATTAGAATATACTTGTTTTGCCACTTGCATTGTCAAAGTTGAAGCTCCACCTGCCGCATCATTTCCCATAAGTTGACCAAGAGAAGCTTTCGCAAATCTAGCAACATCTAAACCACTATGTTGGAAAAATCTTGAATCTTCCGTAGCCACTATCGCATCAATTAAAACTTCAGGTAGTTCATCATAATTGACTAAAACTCTATCATATTGACCAAGTCTTGCTAGTTCTGTTTTACCATCACTATAGTAAAGAACACTTGATTCTTTTGAGTAAAGCTTTTCTTTGTCAAAAGCTGGTGATGATATAATTATATAAAGGGCAAAAACAAGTAATATTGATATAACAGCAATACCAGCCATTAAAACAATAGATAATATAGTTTCTTTGCTTTTTACTTTCTTATTTCCTTTACTTTTTTTAGTCTTTAAATTATTTTTCTTTACTTTAATCTTTTTCATACTTATTCTCCTAACTTACTTAGATAATCTAAACCTCTAAGGGTCAATTTAATTTCTATGCCTTCTTTTTCTATATAATCATAAGGAATACTTTTTCTTTGAAAACTATCTATAAAATCTAAAAGAGTATTTCCTTTTAATATAAAATATTTATTATTCATACTTATTATGAGAAAAACTATTCCGCCATGATTATATATATTCCTTATATGTTTTAATTGATGATTATGAATATTACTTATTGGAAAAGAAGTCTTATTATTTGTTTCTTTGGCATCAAATTCAATATATTTGCCTTTATAAATACCATTAAAATCTAATGTAGATTGAGTTTCATAAAAAGCATCTGTTATTTTTATTCCGCCTTTATTAAAGGTAGTTTTAACTACTTTAATAGGGGTAGGCTTTTTATAAATATAGGCTATATCGTTATCTCTATAATAAATATTAGCTTGTTCAATTAAATATTCTAAATCCATACCTCTATTTTTATAAGAGACTTCTTTTTTATATGTATTTTTAATTCCTTTAGGATATAACATTCAATCACCTTTACAAATTATACCACACTTTTAATCATTTTTGTAGTGCCTTATGTTATTTTGACATAAATAGACATTTTGAAAAAAATGATAAGTTTTGTCGAATATAATGAAATTATTTTTTATTTGTTTTATTATATATTTGGTGATAGGATTATGCGTTTAGAATACTATATTAATATTATGATGGAAAGGCTAGATTTTGGTTCTTTAAATACATTGTTTTTAGATGTGGAAGAAATTAGTAGCTCTCAAGATATTGACTAAAGTTAAAATTTGGGATATAATTTTTTTGTTAGTGGGTGATATTATGTATAGCGATCGATTATATTTGACTGCTCAAGAAATACTTGAGAAAGAATTTAAAGTTGATGCCAGGGGATATCGACCTCAAGAAGTTGATAAGTTTTTGGATATGGTTATCCGTGATTATACGGAATATGGTAATATTATCAAAAAGTTAGAAAAAGATGTAAAAGATTTAACTGATGATAATATTAAATTAAAGCAAGAAATTCGTAGACTTCAAGAAGTTGCTAGTACGAGCGAAGCGCCTTCGAGAAGTATTAATAATGTTGATTTATTAAAAAGAATAAGTCAACTTGAAAAAGTAGTTTATGGAAATAATGAATAATCTAGTGGCAAATGCTGCATAAAATAGTTATGTAGAGGAAAGTCCATGCTCGCACAGACTGAGATGTCTGTAAGTGTTTGTGCTTAGGGAAAAAATAACCTAAGGTAGCGTAAGCTAACGGCTTCGAGGAAACCTTAAATGGTTTTATTAGATGTAAAAGTGCCAAAGAGACGAGCTGCATTGGAAACTTTGCAGGTGGAACGTGGTAAACCCCGCAAGCGAGAAACCCAAATTATGGTAGGGGAGTTTAAAATAGAGAAATGAATCTATTTTAGGTGCCTGTTGGTAAGATAAATATTTGCCTCTTTCTTAGGAAAGAACAGAACATGGCTTATTCAGGTTATTTATTATAAAAAAGGAGTGAAAAGTTTTGAACGAAATTGGTGAGGAGCTTCAGTATGCAAGGGAGTCATCAGGTGTAAGTTTAAATGAAGCAAGTAAAGACCTTGGTATAAAGGTAGAAATACTCGAAAATATCGAAGATGGAAGGTCGGGAGCATTTAAGGATATATTTGAACTCAAAGAATATATTTCAAGTTATGCCAAATATTTAGGTTTAAATGAACAAGAGTTAATAGATGAATTTAATGAGTATATGTTTGAATATACTTCTAAGATTCCTATTAAAGAGATTGAAAAGACTATTGAACTTAAAATAAAAGAAGAAAAGAAAGATGATACGATATCATCACCTTATACAAGGCAACCTAAAAAATATAATAAATGGGTATATATTACCTTATATGCGTTTATATTTTTGCTTGTGTTGTGTGCTATTATTTGGTCAGTTAAACAAGTTACAATAAATAGAAAAGTTACTGACACAATAAGTTATGGAAAGTAGAGTGTAGTATGAATTTACCGAATAAAATAACAATGGCTAGAATATTTTTGTCAATACTATTATTAGTTATGCTTTTGATGCCTTGGTATAGTTTAGGTGTGGAATTTCCTGTATATCAAGTTGCAACAGTTAATGTTAATTTGAAATATATTTTAGCAGGTATTATCTTTTTGATAGCATCAACCTCTGATTTTATTGATGGTTATTTAGCTCGTAAGAATGATATGGTAACAGATTTTGGCAAAGTTATGGACGCTATTGCGGATAAAATGCTTGTGAATGGAGTTTTAATAATTCTTGCTTATGATAGGTTAATATCTATTGTTATTCCTGTGGTTATCATAACTAGAGATATTGTTGTAGATTCTTGCAAAATGATTTCTGGACAAAATGGCAAAGTAGTTGCAGCTTCAATTTTGGGTAAGATAAAAACAATTTGTATGATGAGTGGCTTAACTCTTACAATGTTTTACAATTTACCATTTGAGCTTATTGGATTTCCAGTATCTGACATTCTACTTATTGCAGCCGTAGTTCTTTCAGTTATCTCAGGTTCACAATATTTCTATGGTGTTAAAGATATATTATTTCCCGAAGAGAAGAAAAGTAAAAAATAAATATTTATAAACTAGGACCCATTTGAGTTGAAACTTAAGTGGGTTTTTTAGTGATTCCCTTGAAAAAATCTTTTTTACGTAAAAAAGATGGGATATTTTAATTGAATAGAGTAATATTCAAAAATTTATAGAACGAAAATTTTGATTTTTTCGTTCTTCAAATATATTAAATTTTACTCTTTTTTACTGAATTTTGCGTAAATTACTAGTTTTTTTAAGATTAATACGTTATAATAAGAAAGAGGTGAAAAAAGTTGAAAGTTAAAAATTCTGAAGTGACATTTTGGTTCCAAAAAATAGCAAATCCTAAAGAATATGTAGAAGTTTTTAATGATAAATTAAATGAATTTTTTTATGAATTTACTGTTAAAGGAGTACCTGCTGATATTTCTGCTTTTATTCCTAGAATGTCATCAATTTCTAAATCTAGTCACAGTGTTATAGAAGTTTCACAGGTAAATGCTAAATTAAGAACAAATTTTGATAGTGATTATTTTAAAGATTATAAAAAATGCCTTGATTATGTTAAAGAAAGAGCATTAAAATTATATGAAGTATTAAACGAAAATAATATTAATTGCATATATACCGCATTATTTATGAACTTTGAAGAAAAAGATGAAAATGCAGTTTCAAAAATTCAGAAACAATTTCTAAAAGAAGAAATTAATGATTCAGTTGAAGAAATGGGAATAAGATATTCTCAAACCATTAATGATAAATATTATAAAATAATAACCTATAATAATTCTTTTAATGTTCAACTTGAAAAAGTAATTGATGATAGTAATGGAGAAATTCTTCTTCCTTTAATATCATTAAAAGAAGCATCTTCTATTGAAAACTATTTAAACTTTTCGATAGAAATTAATGATAAGTTATCTTTTAATGTCGTTTCAAATTATAAAACATCAAATAATGAACTACAAGAAATATTTGCTTTAATGAATAATGAATTAGAAAAGGAACTTAAAAAAAATAATTAATCTGGGGGGAAATATGTATATAAACAATTTAGATTTACAAAATATTTATAATAATCAGCTTATTCCATATGTTGTTTCCGTTTCTGGTAACGTAAATAATAGTGGAATTTTTGGCGATTTAAATGATGTATTTGAAAATTTATCGATTAGTGTAAAACCATTGAAAGATAGAGAGCGTATTTTTAGTATTGCAAGCGACTTTGTGCGGTTTGGAAATGAAGAAAATAAGATATTAGATGAGTATATTAGTAGTATAAGTGTAGAAAGAAAGAATAATTTATTAGATTATTATGATTAAAGAATTAATAAAGTTTACAAGTGAATTATTTCCTTCAATTTCGCCATACACTAAAGAAAATGTAATACATGCTATAGAACAATTTGATTATGATAAACTTGAATGGTTTATGAATTATCCAATTAAAGAATTATCTCAAGGCGATATTATTGGTGAAATTCCTTTTGTTTATTTTGATGATGATGGTAACGAAAGGGCTTTTGTACAACCAAGTATTATATTATCTAATACTTGTGATGTTAGTAGAGATAAATATATTATAATAGCGCCATTATTTGAATATAATAACTTATATGATAAAAATGTTATAAAACTTATAAAATCTAATAAATATTATGATAAAATGTGTTTTACTAATAGCAATATCGATGATTATTTTGTTGATTTTACAAGAGCTATTTCATTTAATAGAAAATTACTTTTAAAATTATTAAGAAAAAAAACTAGTGTTAAATATTCTTTAAATTCATATGGGTATTATTTATTAATTATTAAATTATCCATTTACTTTATGAGACCAGAAGATATAGACGTTAATGAATATAGAATTGATAAAACTAAGTTACCAGAACCAATTTGTTAATAATTTACACAAAAACAGGTGATAAACCTGTTTTTGCTTTTAATTTTTACAAATATAGTCTATAATATTGTTGCGGAAGGAAGTAAAACATGAAAAAAATAAAAAACATCATTAAACTTATACGCTACAAACATTGGTTAAAAAATTTTCTTGTTTTTTTCCCAATATTTTTTAATTTGCAATTTTTTGAAATTGATAGTTTTTTAAAAGTAGTAGTAGGATTTTTTTCTTTTTGTTTTATATCATCATCTATCTACATAATAAACGATATTAGGGATTGTGAAAAAGATAAATTACATGAAGTGAAAAAAAATCGCCCGATAGCAGCTGGATTAATTTCAAGAAAAGAAGCATTTTTTATTTCAATGGCACTCACAATTGTGAGTGTATCACTAAATACTTTAGTGATACATAATATATATTCTTTATTATTAATTTTATTATATTATTTTTTAAATATTTTATATTCTTTTGGTTTGAAAAATGTTCCCATAATTGATGTAATAATATTGGTTTCTGGTTTTGTAATTAGAGTTATTTATGGGGCTAGTATTTTATCTATAAATATTTCTAATTGGTTATATTTGACTATTATGTCTGGTTCGTTTTTTATGGGATTCGGAAAAAGAAGAAATGAAATTATAAAACAAGGAAGCAATTCACGAAAAGTGTTATCATATTATACTCGGGAATATTTAGACAAATTTATGTATGTATGTTTGATTTTAACACTTATGTTTTACTCATTGTGGTCGATTGATACTTTAACAACAGAAAGATTTGGTGATTATATGATATATACCATTCCTTTGGTATTAGTCATATTTATGAAATATTGTTTAGATATTGAAGGCGATTCCTATGGTGATCCGGTTGATATTATAACATCGGATAAAATATTAATGGGATTAATATTGTTGTTGGGATTAACTATGATATTCTTAATATATGTGTGGTAAGATAACATGAAAAAAATTGATGTATTAGATTTTGATAAGACTATTTATAAAAAGGATTCTTCGAAACAATTTTTCTTATTTTGTATAACAAAAAAGTGGAGTTTAGTAAAATATTTGACTGGAATTATAATTAGTTTTCTGTTATATTTTCTTAGACTAATTTCAAAAGAAAGTTTAAAAGAATATTACTTTAAATTTGTTAGAGAATTTGATGATATTGATAAAATTGTTGATTCTTTCTGGAAAATAAATAAAGATTATATTAATAATGATTTATTAAATGGCTGTAAAAACGATATTGTAGTTGTTTCTGCATCTCCTGAATTTTTGCTTAAAAATGTATGTAAAGAGCTTAAAATAAAAAAAGTTATAGCATCTAAAATTGATAAGAATACTGGTAAGTTTGAAATGAAAAATTGCTATGGAGAGGAAAAAGTCAATCGTATAAAAAAAGAATTGAATAATTTTGAGATTATTGACTTTTATTCTGATTCTTTAAGCGATGAACCATTGGCTAGAATATCAAAAAATCCTTATTTAGTCAAAAAAAATAAAATAGAAAAATGGAACTTTGATAATAAAAAAAACAATGACTTAAGTGAAGTGATTAGATATTTAATTATTGGTGTTTTAACGATGGTAATAACATTAGGAACTTATTGCTTGTTAACGATATCAATATTAGATCCCCAAAATAAGCTTGAATTGCAAACAGCAAATTTTATTTCTTGGTTTATTGCAATGTTATTTTCCTACATTGCAAATAGAATATATGTTTTTAAAAGCCAAAGTTCAAATTTTATTAAAGAATTTTTAAATTTTATGGTATCTAGAATTTTAACTTTGTTTGTTGATATGTTTGGAATGTTTTTATTTGTGAGTGTACTTTTTGTAAATGACCGATTTTCTAAATGTTTTGTACAAGTATTAGTAGTTATTTTAAACTATATCATTAGTAAATTTATTGTATTTAGGAGGAAAAAAAATGAATTATATAAAAAAAATATTTAAGAAAAGAACGGATAAATCATGCAAGATAATGATATTTTATAATATTTTGGCTTTTGTTTTTTCTGCTTCTGCCTGTTTTCTATCTGTTTACTTAATACCCATAAACGACACAACTGATTTTAAATTTGAAATATTATCCACTTTAATTATAGTTTTTTTAATATCTTTTATATTTTGTGAGAAATTTTTAGAAAATGTTTTAGATTATATAAAAAATAATAAAATATTATCAGTATTTTTGTTTATAATTGATTTTGTATTAATAAGAAAATTTGAATTTACAAAATTAAATGCAGTTTATAGTTTAATACCTGAAGATTTACGTTGGTTGTTTACTGATTATGCATTATTCTTATCTGGGATTGCTTGTTTTTTAATTTTAATATATGTTGTTAATAAAAGCATACAGTTTTTCAAGGTTTTTTTAAAAACTCTCGATATGTGGGATAAAAAAACTTATACCATTGTTTCAATTGTTTTATTAATATTATTAGTAATAGTTTATGGTTTTAATCAAAATTTTTACTTACAATATGATAAGGTCTTTTCAATGGATTCTGGGTGGGTATATAATAGCATGTTACCAAAACTTAATTATTATGACATAAGGCATCCATTTATAAGCGTATTTTATTTTCCAGTTTGGGCTGTTATTGAAACATTTTATAACAATGTTGTAGGTACTTCTTCTATAGTTTCTATAATGAAAGCAATAACTTTTCAATATATTAATGTTCAATTATTATTACTTATTGGATTGTATTTAAAAAAAATAACAAATAATAAGAATATATTTATTTTATATATGTTATCTTTTCCAACATTAACATATTTGTTCTTTTTTGAAAAGTATCAATTTTGTGTTTATATGTTAGTTACTTATGTTTATTTGACTTGTTTAAATAAAGATGATAAATTTTTTATAACATCTGCTGCAGGTGTAATGCCTACAAGTTGTTTTATAGGTTTAA
>CAVGEW010000003.1:54936-60899 GCA_963628465.1 Agathobacter sp.
AATTTAAAGAGCGGCTTTTAAATGTAATTAAAATAATTGTTTTTGCAGTTGTTTTTACCATTTTTGTTGGTAGAATACATATTTTAAAATTTGGACTTAATGAATGCTTAAATATGAAAAATTCCTTTGCTGCAGTGCTAGGCATTAAAGAAAAAATAATATCAACATTCAACATGATACAAACTTCAATTATAAGTGTTGGAACATCTAATATTAATGGAACATATTTATGGGATGATTTAACCGAAAATATTCCACTATGTGGAATAGTAATATTTATTATTGTTGTTATAGGTTTTATTGTTAATCGTAAAGAAATCTTTTCTAAAATATGTGCGTTATGGATATTATTTGCCTTTGTTTTATTTGCTATTTTAAATTGGAGTACTGGAGAAAGTCCATTATTTAATATTTATTTTTCCTGGGCAATTATTCCATTATTTGTTTATGGCTTTGATTTTATAATTGAAAAGTTAAAAATAAGTTCAAAAGTTTCTTATCATTTAATTTATGTATTTGTATTTTTGGTTAATATAACAACTATGACTAACATATATAAATTTTTATTATAGTTATTACTAATAATTTACACAAAAACAGGTGATAAACCTGTTTTTTCTTTTAATTTTTACAAATATAGTTTATAATATAAATACGGAAGGAAGTAAGGTATGAATTTAGTTGTAAATAATCATAATGTTTTTATAATAGTATTTGTTACTTTTTTAGTAAGTGTGCTTTTAGTACCAATTGTTAAAAAAATAGCAAAACATATTGGGGCAATGGATGAACCAAATGCTAGAAAGGTTCATAAAATTCCCATGCCGAGACTCGGGGGTTTAGCTATTTATATAGCATTTTTATTTGGATATATTCTATACGGTCCGATAAATACTCAGATGTTATCTATTTTAATAGGTAGTTTCTTGCTTATTATAGTAGGTATATTTGATGATATTAATTCTGTTCCTGCTAGATATAAGTTTTTAGTTCAAGTAGTAGCAGCATCTATAGTTGTTGTTTATGGAAAACTTGGTTTTTCAGAACTTACGTTTTTAGGTTTAACATTTAATTTCCCAATGATAATAAATGATATATTAGCAATATTCTTTATTGTTGCTATAACTAATGCTATTAACTTAATCGATGGTTTAGATGGGCTTGCTAGCGGAATTAGTGTAATATACTTTTTAACAATTGCAATTATAGCACTTATTACAAATAGCATAGGTGGCATTGATATAGTATTATCTCTAATTATGCTTGGGGCAACACTTGGATTTTTGTTTCATAATTTTCCACCAGCTAAGATATTTATGGGGGATACAGGAAGTTTGTTTTTAGGTTTTATGATTTCGGTTATAGCCCTTTTGGGATATAAAGTTACAACTTTTACATCTTTAGTAGTACCCATTGTAATACTTGCTATACCAATATTTGATACATTATTTGCAATACTTCGAAGACTTTTAAAAGGTCAAAGTATTGCAGAAGCTGATAAAGAACATTTTCATCATCAACTTTTAAAGATGAAATATAGTCCGGTTGCAAGTATACTTATTATATATGCAATAGATATTGCTTTTGCAGTTATTTCCATACTTTATGTGCTTGGAGATAGTCAATTTGCAATAGCATTATATGTAGTTTTAATGATATTACTTTTATTTGTTATACTTAGAACAGATATATTGTTTGAACATAAGAAGAAATAGGTGACACTATTGCATGCTTTTGCGCTTGCAATTAGTTGATTATTTCGTATAAAGATGTTATAATTGAATTACAAAAAATTAGAAATGAGGTATTATATTAATGAAAATTGCTGTAGCAGGTACGGGATATGTAGGGTTATCCCTAGCGACTTTATTAAGTCAAAAAAATGAAGTAGTAGCTTTAGATATTATTGAAGAAAAGGTAAATATGATAAATAATAAGATTTCTCCAATAAAAGATAAAGAAATAGAAGATTTTCTTAATGAAAAAAATCTTAACTTAAGAGCAACTTTAGATTATAAGGATGCTTTTGAAGGTGCAAAATTTATCATCATAAGTACACCTACAAATTATGATGAAGAAAAAAATTACTTTGATACGTCTTCCGTTGAAGATATTATTCAAAAAGTTAAAAGTTTAAATTTAGATGCAACTATGGTTGTAAAATCCACTATTCCAGTTGGTTTTATAACGGAAATGAAGGAAAAATATGATATTGATAATATTATGTTTAGCCCTGAATTTTTAAGAGAGGGTCACGCTTTATATGATAATTTGTATCCATCTAGAATAATAGTTGGCGAAAAAAGTAAAAGAGCTGAGGAATTTGCTAATTTGTTAAAAGATGCCTGTTATAAAGAAGATGTTGTAATTAAATATATGGATTCAACAGAAGCAGAGGCTGTTAAGTTATTTGCAAATACTTATTTAGCATTGAGAGTAGCTTATTTTAATGAATTGGATACATATGCAGAAATGAATAATTTGAATACTAAGGATATTATTGAAGGTGTTTGTTTAGATCCTAGAATTGGAAATCACTATAATAATCCATCTTTTGGTTATGGTGGCTACTGCTTGCCTAAAGATACTAAACAATTACTTGCTAATTATAAGGATATTCCCCAAAATATGATTAAAGCAATAGTTGAATCAAATACAACTAGAAAAAAACATATAACTGATATGATTTTAGAAAAAAAACCTAAAACAGTTGGAATATATAGATTAATTATGAAAAGTAACTCTGATAATTTTAGAGCAAGTGCTATTCAAAGTGTTATAGAAAATTTAAATAAAGCTGGAGTAAATATTGTTATATTTGAACCAACAATTAGTGCAGATAAATTTGAAAATTATAAAGTAATTCATGATTTAGATAATTTTAAGAAAATAAGTGATGTAATAGTTGCCAACAGAATAGAAGATAGTTTACAAGACGTAAAAGATATAGTATACACTAGAGATGTTTTTAGTAGAGATTAAAAAAGGAGAATAGACTAAATGAAAACTTATTTAATAACTGGAGGAGCTGGTTTCATTGGTTCAACACTTGCCGATAAATTACTTGAAAAAGGTTTTAAAGTAATTGTAGTAGATAATTTCAATGACTTTTATGATCCGCAAATTAAAGAAAATAATGTTAAAAACAATTTAAATAATCCAAATTATAAGTTGGAAAGGGTAGATATTAGAGATGAAAAAATTTTAGATAGAGTTTTTAATGAAAATAAAATAGATGGCGTATTTCATTTAGCTGCAATGGCTGGAGTAAGGCCATCTATTGAAAATCCAATTCTTTATCAACAAGTTAATGGAATTGGTGCACAAGTAATACTAGAACAAGCAAAAAAACATAACATTAAAAACTTGGTAATGGCATCATCAAGTAGTGTTTATGGTAATTGCAAAGAAGTTCCATTTAAAGAAGATTTTATTGTTGATTTTGCAATAAGTCCTTATGCTGCAACAAAAAAAGCTAATGAAGTCATGGCTCATGTATATCATAAATTATTTGATATGAACATTATAATGCTAAGATTTTTTACAGTATTTGGGCCAAGACAAAGACCAGATTTAGCAATTAATAAATTTACTAGACTAATGCTTGAAGGAAAAGAAATTCCCATGTTTGGTGATGGCACAACATCTAGGGATTATACCTTTGTGGACGATATTGTTGATGGGATAATAAAGTCAATGGAATATGAAGAAAATCATAAAAACGTATATGAAATTCTAAATTTAGGAAATTCATCTCCTATAACATTAAAAGAGATGATTGATATAATTGGTAAAGTTTTAAATGTTGACCCGATTATTAATCAACTACCTATGCAACCAGGAGATGTTGAAAGAACATACGCTGATATAAGCAAGGCGAAAGCATTGATTGGTTATGAGCCCAAAACAAGTTTTGAAGATGGTATCCAAAAATTTGTAGAATGGTACAAGGAGTATAACAATGAATAAATTAAAAAAATTTTTAAAAGAAAATATAGTTACAAGAGATTTATATAAGGGACTAAGTTTTGTATATAACTATAGATATAGATTAATGAGTGATAAAAAATTTGCACAAAAAAAATATAAGCAGGCTATGGGAATAGAACTTAATTTAGATAATCCTAAAACTTTTGATGAAAAAATTTGGTGGATAAAAAATAATTATCATAATCCGTTAATAACAATTTGTTCAGATAAATATTGGGTAAGAGAGTATTTAAAATTACTAGGATATGAAGATTTAATTGTTGAGTTATATGGTGTATATAACAGATTTGAAGATATTGAATTTGATAAATTACCGGATAGGTTTTTTATAAAAACAACACATGGATCCGGAACAAACATTATATATGATAAAAATAAGCCATTTGACTACAAAAAATACAAAAAGATTTTTAATAAATCATTAAAAACAAACTATTTTAATGTTCATAGAGAATGGGGATATAAAAATATTGAACCAAAAATAATTTGTGAAAAAATACTTGTAGAAAAAGGAAAAACTTCTCCAATGGATTATAAGCTATTTTGTTTTAATGGAAAAGTTGAGTTTGTTACAGTAACGTTATCGTGTAGTCACGAAGATGGTAGTCATAGAGATACCGTCGAAAAAAATTTTTATGATAGAGATTTTAATTTTATTGACGTTAGATTTAGTGACGATAATTTTGACCCTAAATTGGTAGAAAAACCTAAAAATTTAAGTAAAATGATAGAAATAGCAGAAAAATTATCTAAACCATTTCCTGAAGTAAGAGTAGATATGTATAATATTGATGGAAGGATTTATTTTAGTGAAATGACATTTTATCATAATGGTGGTTACAATGAGTCAACCCCAAAAGATTTTGTGAAAAAAATGGGGGATATGATTAAACTTCCTATAAATAAAAAGTAGAAAGGGGAAAATAAGGTGAAAAAGATATTATTTGTAATTGGAAGTATGCAATTAGGCGGTGCTGAAGTTGTTCTAACCGATATAATGAACAACATATGTGATAAGTATGATATAACTTTATTGTTATTAGAAAAAAGAGGACCATTATTAAAACAAATTAACAAAAAAATCAATGTAAAATATGTTTGTTTAGGTAATGAATATTGTAAAAATTTCTTCTTAAAGTTTATTAACAAAGTTAAATTAAGTTTAATTTATAGATATTTGGGAAGTAAAAAATTCTTTTCTGTATATATACACAAACACATTTTAAATAATACTAATTTTGATTGCGAAGTTGCTTTTTTACCGGGAATTTTGGCTGATATTGTAAAATATTCTCCTAATAAAAAATCAAAAAAAATAGCATGGATTCATTGTGAAGTTACAAAAGAAGATACAAAAACTTACAATGATTACTTAAAAATAACTAGTGACTTTGATTCAATCATTGCAGGCTGTGAAGATAGTATTAAAATATTTGAAAACACTTTTCCAGCAATGAAGGGAAAAATAGAATTGATTAATAATTATGTTGATGTTAACAAAATACTTACTTTTGCAAATGAAGAAAAAGTTAAATTTGATAATAGTAAAATTAATTTTATTTCAGTAGGTAGGCTAGTAGTTGATAAAGGATTCGATAGGATTATAAATATAGCAACAAAATTTGAAAATAATATTATTTTTAATATCATAGGTGATGGCCCCGAAAAAGAAAAGTTATGTCACATAATTGAGCAAAATAAAATTAATAATATTAAATTGTTAGGATTAAAAACAAATCCTTATCCGTATATAAAATGTGCAGATTATTTTTTACTATCTTCTCGAACAGAGGCATACCCAACTGTCGTTAATGAGGCTATAATTTTGAATAAGAAAATTTTAGCTACAGATGTTCCTGGTGTAAAAGAAATGCTTGCAAGCTATAATGGCAAAATTATTGTTCCTAATAATGGTGACTCTTTGGAAAAAGGTATTGAAGATATTCTTAATATTAAAGGTGTAAAAATAAGTA
>CAVGEW010000004.1:0-42004 GCA_963628465.1 Agathobacter sp.
TTATAGCATTACCCACTGAAAAAGTAAGTGTATCTGTTGTAGATGTACCTACCTTAATTGCCGTACTTTTTGTAGTGTCGCTTTGGGCTTGGAAATAAGCATATGTTGCTCCTCCTATAAATAAGGCTAAAGTTGCTATTGCTATTATTGTTAAAATTGATGATTTTCTGTCTTGTTTCATATTTTATTGCACTCCTTTTTTTATTATGACTTTTATTTTGTTAAATCATACTTTATGTTATAAATTATATCATATAAATTACATTTTGTAATCATTTTTGTGTTACTTTTATAACACAAATTTATTTGATATGATTAAAACGAGAGGTTTTAACACATGAAAAAGTTTGTTATACCCAATATTGAAAGGGAAAATACAATAACAAAAACTATTCGTATTAAAAGAAATACTGCTGAAAAATTAGATAAACTAGCTTATAAAAATAATATTACTTTTAATAGATTAGTTAATGATTGTATTGACTACGCCCTTCAAAATATGGATGAAGATACTAATAATGAGGTAGTAACTCAAGAAAGTTAGTATCTTTTTTATTTCTATAAAACACACACGGAAATGAAAATTAAAGTTAGTGATTATAAAACAAATAAAATGATTAATCATAAGCATTAATCATTTTTTATATATAAATATATTTCTTTAAATATTTCTTTATGAGCTATATAGTTCATGTAATAAGATGAGTCTTGTAAATAATATTCTTCATGTAAAGGGAAATCTATTATATCTAAAAAATAAGTATTATACTTGCCACATAGTGTTTTTAGTTTAGCATTTACTTCAATAGCATCTTTTTTAAGAAAGTTATATGCCGGATATAAACCTATTACTACTATATCTTTATCATAAAAATATCTTATACTAGATAATAGAGTATTAACTTCTAATATATAGTTATCTATAGTATCTGCAGTAATTTCTTCTGTTAAAGATTTACTTGCAAATTCATCTATACCAATAGCTATAGTTATAATACTTGCTTTAGCTAATATTTGTTTTATAGGAGTTTTAGTATATTTACCTAAGGCATTCTTTGAAAGATGTTCATTTAATTCATGAACAGATTGATTAGCGTAAGAAAATTCTAGATTATATGTATCTAGTTTTTCTTTTAAATAGTCATTAAAACTAGTACCTGCGACATTATATGGAGTCATCCCATTACTAAGACCATCCCCTAAAGCTACAAGATTTGTTTTCGATGTAATACGCATACTATTTATAAATATGGTTAGAATTATACCAAGCAATATAATTATTAGTAGTTTATAACGTCTTTTCATGTAATAGACCCCCATATAGAAAAAATGTAAAGATTTCTCTTTACATTATATTTCTTCTATTTTAATATTAGCACCAACATGAGATAATTTGTTGATAATTCTTTCATAGCCTCTTAGGATATGTTCTGCATCATTTATTATTGTGGTGCCTTCAGCTATTAATCCAGCGG
Organism: Agathobacter sp.; assembly: GCA_963628465.1. Lineage (GTDB taxonomy): Bacteria > Bacillota_I > Bacilli_A > RF39 > UBA660 > Onthocola_B. Next base: position 1,476 of record CAVGEW010000004.1, read on the forward strand.
TAACAAGCGCTGCACCTGCTCTTAAGTCTGTTGCAGTTATAACCTCACCATGAAGTTTTGTTGGACCAGTTATTTTAGCATGTTGTCTTTCAGCTTCAATATTAGCGCCCATTTGATTTAGGTATTTAACATGCCCCATTCTATTCTCCCATATCGTTTCTTCAAATAAAGACACCCCACTAGCTTGAGTAAGCAAAACAGACATAGGTTGACCAAGGTCAGTTGGAAATCCTGGATAAATGACAGTTCTTACATTCGTCGCTTTTAGATTATTACTTCTATTTAAAATAATTTTATGATTATCTAGTTTAAAATTAACACCCATTTCTTGAAGTTTATTTAAAAGAACAATATTATGTTCAGGCACCATTCCATCTATCTGAAGATTATCCCCAAGCAATGCTCCCATGATGATATAGGTACCTGCTTCAATTCTATCAGGGATTACTTTAATTTCCGCCTCATGAAGTTCTTTAACACCTACGATAGTTATTTCTTCCGTACCAGCGCCTGTAATATTAGCTCCCATATTATTTAAAAGCTGGGCAATGTTAATAATTTCTGCTTCCCTTGCGGCATTGCTAATTTTGGTTATACCTTCAGCCATCGTTGCCGCAATCATTAAATTAATTGTTGCGCCAACCGAAGCAAAATCCAATAAAATATTTGCCCCAGTTAACTTTTTGGCATCTATTATATACTTACAATTATCATCTAAAGTAATCGTTGCCCCAAGAGCCTCAAACCCCTTAAGATGTAAATCAATAGGTCTTGAACCTATATTACACCCACCAGGAAAATACATTTCTATATGCTTAAACCTAGCAAGTAAAGCTCCCATAAAATAATAAGACGCTCTAAGTCTACTACTTAGATTCTCTGGAATTATAGTATTAACCATATTACTAGCATCTATATCAATTGTATCTTTATTATTATTAACCTTAACATTTAAGATATTTAGTATTTCTATTAAAGCATCTCTATCTGATATACTTGGAACATTACTAATATGAACTCTACCCTTAGCTAATATGGCTGCTGGTATTAAAGCCACAACACTATTTTTAGCTCCCCCTATTTTAATTTTACCACTTAAAGGTCTATTACCTTCAATAATTATTCTCTTCAAATTATTTCACCTCTTACATAATATTATAATATATAACATTATTTTATTACTTTTGATTTATTTTCCAGAATATACCCTTCTATACCTGGCACACTATTTAATAAGAAACTATAGGCTTCCATGTAAAATACAACTTTCATGTCATCATCCCAATTTTTTTCAGTTAATTTCAAATCTTCTTCAAGATCATATTCAAAGTAATTAAAAAATTTACTATTTATTTTATTAAGTTCTTTTAAATACTTTATAGCAAGAAAATCATTTTCTTGTTTATAAGCCAAAACAAATAATGGAAATATACTTTCTATTGATTCTTCATCATATTGTTTACTAAGATTTAAAAGCTCTTCATCCCTTTCAAGACATGCATATATAGCCATTAAAATATAATGAACTCCTGCTTCATCAAATTCATCAATCATTAAACTTTCCAAACCAACTTCTATCGCTTTATTAAATCTACCTAGATTTGTAAGATATAATAATTTTGTTAACAAACCTTCCAAATAAGAAGTCTTTTCACAATAATCTATATAATCTTCATAATCTATAGGTCCATATTTCTTTATACTCTTTAATCTCTTCTTTTCATTTTCTAAGCCTTCATTCAATATTTTTAAAGCCTCAAACGGATTATCTTCAATAGATGCTAAAAACAAAATTGCATTAAAACAATCTGGACATACTTTATATGCATCTTCAGCATATTTCTTTGCCCTTTTAGGATCCTTTGCTTTCTCAGCTTTGTCAAGTATAAATAAAGCTTTTTCCATATCCTTACTCATAGAAATAATCTTACTATCTAAAAATTCCTCTTGAATAATTTTGTGTACTTTATCCTCCATATCTTTATCAGAAATATAACCTTCATCAGTTGCAAGTTTTTTTAGCTTTTCATAGAATTCATCACCCATTATAAGTCACCTGTTTCTTTCTTATTTATATTTTATCGATATAAAGAAGAAAAGTCAATTGAACATTAACAATCTTGTAAGAATTTCTTTTATTTGTTTAATATTAATTTTATTTTCATCTCCAATTCCATAATAACATTTACAATAAATCATTACAATTCATTTTATAACCTCCATTGTTATTGAAATGTTAATTTACATAATATGATATAGCCCTAGCAAAATAAGCAATATTATACCTATGAAACTTGCATATTTTCCAATATATTTACTAGAGTATTTTCCTATGATTAAACCCACCTCGGTAAAAAAGAAACTGCATACAGAAAAGATAAAACTAGATAGAATAAATCTATTTGTAATATCGCTTATAGCAAGACCTACAGTAAAAGAATCTATACTGACACTAAAAGATAAAAAAATAGTACTTATAAAACTTAAGTTTATATTTATCTCTTCTTTTTTAAAATAATTAATAGCATAGTTTATACCTAGAATAATAAGAACAAGCCCTAGAATAAAGTTACTTGCTAAGTTAAAATACTCAATTATTTTAATGCCTATCATATTACCTAAGATAGGCATTAAAAAATGAAATATAGCTACAATAAAGGGAAAGACATTTAAATATTTGTTATTCTTTATTAGTGAACCCATACTTAAAGATAAAGAAAAAGTATCCATAGATAAGGATACTCCGATTAGTATTAGTTTTATTAACTCTTGCATAGAATCACCAGTTAATTATATAAATCTTTTAACAAAATATAACTATAGATAATATAATTAAAACAATAAAATAAGATATATATGTTATTAATTTTAATTTTTTATTTTGATTTTCTAAAAAGAAAAGTCTAAATATAATGACTATACTTATTATATAGAATATACTATATTTAGATAAAAGAATAAGTAATTCTTTCATAGATAAAGTCATATTTGTTAGAATAAGACTTCCAGAAATAATATAGTTCATAAGAAAGAAATATATTAGTGAATATATTGTAATACTTATAATAATATAAAGATTTGTATTAGTTTTCTTCTCATATTTTTCTTGTAGTTCTTCTTTTTTACTTCCTAGAATATCATCTATTTTAACATTTAATGCTTCAGATAATAAAATTAATGTTTCAATATTTGGTAAGTTACGATTATTTTCATAACTACTTATTGTTTTTGGACTAACATTAATTAGTCTAGCTAGCTCTTCTTGAGTTAATTTTTTCTCTTTTCTAAATTTTGTTATGTTTTTTCCAATTTGCATAATACACCTCTTTCAAATATATAGTACCATAATTTTCAAAATTATGGTATCTATTTTTTCGAGAGTTAATATTTTTCTAGTAATTCTTTCACATATGATGTGTAAACAACATCATCTAAATTCTCTTCGCTTGCTTCAAGTAAACAAAGCGGAGGAAATAATACACACCACCAATTATCACCTAACCCATCACCAAGTGTTATTACTAAAGATTCATAATCGCCTGATGCATATGTTACACCTTTGTAAGTTTTCTCAGGGAAATAATTTAAACCATAATTAATCTTATAAGTAGTGTCATAAGTTTTTAATATATTTTCTACTTCATATAAGTTTTCTTTTATATCATTTCTTGTATCCTCCAAAGAGTTTGATGTGGATAAAATGTTCGTTATTACAGGTTCTAATTTCTCTTTTATTTCTAGTTTCCTTGTTTGGTCTTCTAAAGAATTACTATTTGCTACTATTCTAAATCTAATAGATTCCTTAGGTATTAATACATCCTTATTATTAGAATTTATTAAAACTAGGACTGTTACTATAAATAAAGCTATTATTATTTTTTTCATATGCATCACCTAAGAAAATAATGGTGACTACTATATTCTTTTATTCACTTAAAGATAAATAGATACCTTGGTAATCCTTGCAAGTCTTCTTCAAATGAGTATTTTAAATTTAAGTTAGTAACAAGGGTTTCTAACTTTTCTTTTTGGTTATCACCAATTTCAAAAGCTATTAAACCTGGAGAATTTAAATTACTTAAGTGTTTTTCTAGTATTTGTTTATAAAAGTAAAGACCTTCATCATCTGCGAACAAAGCAATGTTTGGTTCAGTATTCTTAACCCTATCTTCAACAAAACCATCATATGGAATATAAGGAGGGTTTGATATTATAATGTCATAAGAATTATCTAAGGAATCTAACATACTTTTGTTAAGAAAAGTTATATCAACATTGTTAAGTTTAGCATTATCCTTAGCTAAAGATAATGCATCGTTAGATATATCTAACGCTATGACATCTGAGTTTAAATTCTTTTTTAATGATATAGCTATACATCCACTTCCTGTACCTAAATCAATTATATTTATCTTTTTATTAAACATAGACTTAGCGTACTTTATTGTCTTATCTACGAGAAGCTCAGTTTCAAACCTTGGTATTAAAACTCTTTCATCAACATTTATGATACTACCACAAAACTCTACGTTACCAATCAAGTATTGAGGTGGGTAAACATTAAGTTTTTCTAAAAGTTCATCAGTATCAGGATATTTTTTTATTAATAATTCCCAGTCTGGCAAAGATATATAATCAGGTTTCATTTTTCCTCCTTTATAAGAAAAAAGCTGGTTTATTCTAAAGACATCCCAGCTAGTTTTAATTTTAAATCTTCAGTTATTAAAGCTTCAATAACTGGTTCAAGTTCCCCATCCATGACTCTATCTAAAGTCATTGTTGAATAGTTTATGCGATGATCAGTTACCCTATTTTGAGGATAATTATAAGTTCTTATCTTCTCAGAGCGATCACCAGTACCTATCTTTGACTTTCTTTCGGCCCCAATAGCACTTTCTTGTTTATATAGAATTTCATCATTTATCTTAATTTTAAGAAGTTGCATTGCTCTTTCCTTATTACGAAGTTGACTTCTTTCAGTTTGGCAAGTAACTACCACACCAGTTGGAACGTGGGTAATCCGAACTGCCGAATTAGCCGTATTTACGGATTGTCCACCAGCACCACTTGAATGATATACATCAATTTTTAGATCACTTTCTTTAATATCAATATTAACTGTGTCTACCTCAGGCATGACAAGAACTGTAGCAGTGGATGTATGAACCCTACCTTGAGTTTCCGTAACCGGCACTCTTTGCACACGATGAGAACCACTTTCATATTTTAGCTTGCTGTAAACATTAGCACCCTTAACCATAAATTCAACTTGGGAAAAACCTCCGCTTGTGCCTTCTAGTTCATGTAAAACTTCAATCTTCCAGCCGTTCTTTTCAGCATAATAGGTATACATTCTAAATAAATCACCCGCAAAGATATTAGCTTCATCACCACCCGCAGCACCTCTTATTTCCATAATAACATTCTTACCATCATTTTCATCCTTAGGTACTAAGAGTACCTCTAACTCATGATATAATTTATCAATTTCTTCAGTTAAAGAAGCTATTTCTTCTTGGGCAATGTCTTTAAGCTCAGGATCATTTTCCATCATCTTAGCTTCTTCAAGATTATTTTTTACTTGCTTATATTTTTGATAAATTTTAACAGTTTCTTCTAAATCACTTTGTTCTTTAGAAAGTTCTTTGACTTTATTAAAATCTGTAAGTATATCAGGATTACTTAAATCCTTTGTTAATTCATTATATTTTTCTTCAATTGCATCTAATCTATTAAACATTTTTATCTTCCTTTCTATTGTATGATTAAATATTTAATTTAAGACGCTATAAGTTGTTTTCATCGATGTCATCAACAACAACTAAATCTTTTAAGTCATCTTCTTCAACATCTTCAGTTTCATCACCATTATCATAGAAAATATCTTCTTCAACATCTTCAATAATATCAGTATCTTCTTCGATGATCTCTTCTTCCTCTTCTTCATCTTCAAAAACTATATCTAGTTTATGTCTTGATTGAAGATCCCAATAACCTTTATCTAACATAATAAACTTTTTATTAATAGACATTTCCTCAAAAAAGTCCATAAGTTCTTCATCAACACATTCTGCTGGCTTATCTAAAGCTACGCAAACTTTCGCAAAAATATCACGCAACTTCATTTTCTTACCACTTTCTTGTAAAACTAATACAGCAATATCGTCATAACCCATTAATTCGAGCTCTTCCTTTGGTATTTGCTTTAATTTCATAATCATTCTCCTTACATTTGTTCTGGTGGGATAACCCCAATTAAGTCAAGTGCATTAAATAATGTTTGTTTAACACATTTGATTAAATTTAAATTTTCCAAAGTTTCTTCTTCACTAGATGTAAGTACACGATTCTTAGCATAGTATAAATGGAACAAACTAGCCAGTTCGTATACATAGTTGGTAATTAAATGCGGCAGTTCTTTTAAAGCAGCATTTTTTACCACTTCTGGGAATTCATAAACTTTTTCTAGAACATTATATGATGTATTGTCATTAATTGCAATATATTTTTCACATTTTTTAATATTTTCTTGTCCTTTTAAAATTGAACATATTCTAGCATAGGCATAAGATACATAAAATACCGGGTTTTCATTAGATTTACTTTTAGCTAAACTTAAATCAAAATCCATTTGCGTATCTAAGCTATATTTAGAAAAATAGTATCTTGCAGCATTTACACCAACCTCATCTATTAACTCTTTTAAAGTAACGGACTTACCAGTTCTTTTACTCATTTTAACAACCTCACCATTTTCAACAAGTCTTACAAGTTGTAAAAGTTTTACTTCTAATTTTTCTGGGTCATTGCCTAAAGCTTTAACACTGCTTTTTAAACGCGCAACATAACCATGATGGTCTGCCCCAAATATATCTATCATTTTGTCATATCCACGATTTATTTTATCCATGTGATAAGCAATATCCGGCAAAAAGTAAGTAGCTGCGCCATCTTCTTTAATTAAAACATGGTCTTTATCATCAAAAAGGCTACTACATTTAAACCAAGTGGCTCCATCCTTTTCATAAGTATAGCCATTTTTAGTTAAAATATCCACGACTTCTTTAAGGTTATATTTTTCCGACAAAGCTTTTTCGCTTGTTTTAACATCATATTCTATTCTATATTCTTTTAAATCTTCAAAGATATGACCTATCATTTCTTCAGTACCTAATTTTTTGAAATAATCTAATTCTTTATTTAGATAACTAGCTTGATGTTCATCATATATTTTTTGGGCAATATCTATGATTTCTTTGCCATGATAACCATTCTCGGGCATACTAGATTCAAGTCCACATATTTCTTTATAACGAGCTATAATTGAAAGACCTAGATTAGTTATTTGACTACCCAAATCATTAATGTAGTATTCACTTGTTACATCAAAACCACAAAAACGAAGAATACGAGCTAGAGAATCCCCATAAGCACCACCCCGAGCATTACCAAGATGAAGGATTCCAGTTGGGTTAGCACTTACAAATTCAATGTTAATTTTCTTACCCCTACCAATATCAGAACTTCCATATCTTTCACCCGCATCAAGAACTGTATTAATGTTATCTAGTAAATAATCTTTAGTAACAAAGAAATTAATAAAGCCAGGGGCTTTTATTTCGATATTCTTAATATTAGAGTTATGTATTTTACTTACAATGTCTTCAGCAATTTGCATCGGACTTTTCTTTAAACTCTTAGCTAATTTCATAGCTATATTACTTGAAAAATCTCCATTCTCAGATAAAGCAGGCTTTGTTACTTCAACATCTGTATCCTCCACACCAATTTCTTTTAAAGCTTTTTTTATTTCATCAATTAATATTTCTTTCATATATCCTCTTTTCTAGTAATTTCTATTATCTTTTTATCATTACCTAATGAATAAGTTAACCTTATTATATTATCTATTTCTTCATATTTTGATATGATATCATATTTTTGTTTAAAATTATCAAATGATACAATTAATAAACTTTGATTAAAATCTATTTTAAAGATATCTTCAGGGCCCTTTCTTTCATATATTTTTCTACTTTGGTCTATAGAATGCACTCCATATTCATCTTCATAATAGATCACACCTTGTTCTATTCTTACAACCTTATCTTTCTCATCAATAATGATTTCATCATCACTTATTAACTTCCAATCTATTTTCAATGGTCTTTCACCTCTGTTTTTCTTCCATATTATAGCAAAATTTATATTAAATGTATAGCAAAATTTGCATATAACTAAATTTATTTCAAAGTTCCCCCTTATGTGAAAGCAGGAACTTCGATATAGAAATAGTGATTAATGAAAGTGGACTGCTATTAAGAATAATAAAGAACAATATATAGCAATAGATGTACGTAATCCAAATGCTATGAAATAATACTTTGAAAATGAAGAAAAGAAAATTCAAAGTAAAGTAAGACTTAGAGTTAAAAAACTAAGAATAGATAACAATAAAACTCAAGAAGAAATAGCAAAATATTTAGGTGTAGTGATGTAGTTAAAGCGTTAGCAGAATATTACAATATGTAAATGTCAATACTTTTTTGGACAAAAATGTCATTTTTAACTATTTTATATGCCTCTGTATATGTTAATATCATTTCACTTTCTCCATATCATTTCGGAATATGTAGGAATTTTTCTAAAAAAATCCTGCGTTTCCCAAAATTAGTATCACATATAATTTAAAAAGTAAATTTTAACTTTACAAAATTTGCATATTTTTTTATCAATATTTCCATACTAAAACATAGGTGATCCCTTTGAGACTATTTAGGTTTATAGTAAAATCATTTATTTTTATGTTTATATCCTTAGTTGTTATTATTGTAGGACTCTATTCATATGCCTATTTAAGTCCCAAATTAGATTTAAAAACCAGCGGAAGTTTATATCTTTACGATAATCAAAATGAACTTTTGTACCAAGGTTCTCGAACCAATGAGTGGGCTAACTTAGAAGATATAAATGACAATTTAATTAATGCAGTTATATCAGTTGAAGACAAAAACTTTTATAATCATCATGGCTTTGATTATTTAAGAATAACCAAAGCCATGCTTACTAATATAAAAAGTAAATCTATTATTCAAGGTGCATCGACAATATCGCAGCAATATATTAAAAATTTATATCTTGATTTCGGTAAAACTTGGCAAAGAAAGATAGAAGAAGCTTTCCTCACCTTAGAGCTAGAAGTCCATTATGAAAAAGATGAAATCCTAGAAGGATACTTAAACACAATTAACTATGGACAAGGAAACATGGGAATTGTTAATGCCTCAAGCTATTATTTTAATAAAAAACCTAGCGAGCTCTCCCTTGAAGAATCTATAATGCTCGCTGGAATCCCCAAAAATCCAGCCCATTACAACCCTGTAAGTGATTATAATGCCTGTATAAAAAGAGCATGGATTGTCGCAAAAGCTATGCTTAATAATGGATATATAGATGAAAATACTTACATGAGTTTATTTAAAAATGCAATCGAGATATATGGACAAAACAAACAAAATAACCTTCAAATGATTATGTATTATCAAGAGGCTGTATTAAGTGAACTAAGCACTATCAAAGAAGTACCTGATTCTCAGGTTAATGCTGGGGGACTTAAAATATATACAACTCTTGATTTAGATGAACAGACTAACTTAGAAGAAAATATACTTCAAAACAAACCAAACGATGATGTTCAAGTTGCAAGTGTTATCATTGACCCCCAAACGGGAGCGGTAAAAGCGTTAACCGGAGGCATGAACTACGCCAAAAGCGAGTACAATAGAGCTTTAAAAAGCAAAAGACAGGTAGGATCAACCATGAAACCTTTTCTTTATTATGCCGCACTTGAGAATAATATGACTATGTCTAGTTCTTTTAGAAGTGAACAAACTACTTTCCATTTAGCAAATGGGAAAACTTATGCGCCTCAAAATGCGGGAAATGTATATGCAGGCAAAGAAATAACCATGGCAGCCGCTCTAGCTTTATCCGACAATATTTACGCTGTAAAAACAAATTTATTTTTAGGCGCCGATAAAATGATAGATATTGCTAAAAGAACAGGAATAACTGCAAAGCTTGAAGAAGTAGCTTCCCTACCTCTTGGCACAAGCGAAATAAATATTTTAGATTATGCTACAGGTTACACTACCTTTGCATCAGGTGGATATAAAAAGGATTTATATTTTATTGAAAGAATCGAAGATTTAGAGGGGAATATTTTATATGAACATGAAGATAAAAAAGATTTAGTTATAAATCCTAATTATACGTATATATTAAATGAAATGATGAGAAGCACAACAAATTGTGCTTATGTAGATTATACAACCCCTACAGCTTTAAATATTGCAAGTAATCTAACTCACAAATATGCTCTTAAAACTGGTTCAACCAATACCGATTATTGGATTGTAGGATATAACCCAGATAGACTAATGATGATGTGGATGGGTTATGATGATAATCAAAATGTAGATAGCAAAATAAGAAACAGTGTCAAAAATATTTGGTCTAAGACAATCGAACATTCACTTCAAGATATGGAGGATAACTGGTATGAAACCCCAAAGAATGTCATAGCTATTCCTTTAGATGCCACAACCGGCAAACCTACGAATGATGTAAATAAAGCCACCCTGTACTACTATGTTAAAGGAACTGAACCAGGAGTTACTAACGAACAATATGTTATGGATGAAAAAAAAGACTAGATATTTTAAAAAAGCTATAATATAATAAATGTAGGTGATGTAAATGTATAATTATCCATTCAGAGATAACGAAGAATATGTTATAAGCGAAGAAACAGATGTAAATTGCCAGTCTTGCGAAAGTAATATATTAGTAAACATTTTATTAACAAACAAAAACATTTTAATTTTTAAAGACACTGACAAAGATAACCCTTTGAAAAGCCAAGGAATTCAAACAATGCCAGAGTATGAAGTTTGTTTTAAAATAGCTCTTAACAATATGAATTATACTATAAATGAAAAAGACACTATATTAAATGTAAATAATAATTTTATAACCCTTTATAACTTTAATATAAAAGACTTCATAGAAAAAGATGACTAAACTTGGTCATCTTTTTTAATAACGATATTTATATGATATTCATTAGGTAAGTCTATTTCTTCAACATCTACCCTTTTATTATCTAAGTTTAAATTCCTAATCTTTTCTATTACTTCATTTATATACCCTCTATTCTCTGGAACCATAAAATCATCAAGCATTTCAATATTATCAGTCTGACTAAGCAAATCTTCAACTGACGGTTTAACTGAATTTTCTTGCATTTTAAACGAAGACATAGCCTCAACAGTATTCATATTAACTGCGGTATCTTCAAGAAAATTAAAGAATTTATTAGGCATAGCCTCAGGTTCAGTGAAAAGCTTAGTATCTGTAATAGGCACAGTTTCTTCTTGAATACCTTCCAAAGAAACATCTGGCAAATCAGACACATTCATGTATGTATTTTCAACATTTGTTATAGGGGCTGATACTTCTTGTTGTGCCTCCAAAACCGTTGGTTCAACATTTATAGGAGTAGCACTTTCCGTACTCGGAGTATCTATATTAATTTTCTTTATTTCATCTTCAAGTTGTTTAACAGTAAGTCTTTCATTTACAACTTTATTTAATAACTCTTTTTGTTTTTCATGTGAAGGAACTTTAAGTAATGTCCTTGCATGTCTTTCTGATATTTTTTCCGCAAGTATTGCTTCTTGAACAGATTCATCTAAAGTAAGCAAACGAAGTTTATTTGATATCGCAGACTGAGATAATCCCATTTTTCTAGCGAGTTCATCTTGAGTCATATATCCTTTATCTAACAAAGCTTGATAAGAACGAGCTTCTTCAATTGAAGTTAAATCTTTTCTTTGAATATTTTCTACAATAGCAACTTCCGCGGAAGCATTATCATCTAAGTTAGATATAACTGCCGGCACAGATGTTAAACCAGCAAGTTTTGATGCTTTATATCTTCGCTCACCGGCAATAATTTCGTATTTATCATTTTTTCTTCTTAATACAAGTGGTTGAATAATCCCATGTTCCTTAATTGATGCGGCAAGGTCGGCAAGAGATGCATCATCAAAAGACAACCGAGGTTGGAATCGGTTAGGTATTATGTCCTCAATTGGAACTTGTAAAATTTGATTTTCCATCTGCGTGTTATTCACATTAATCAACCCTTATCTTTTATAATCATACCCTATTTTAATAACTTTTTCAAGTATATTTTATCATTTTATAAAATAAACAAAGAAAAACCTTACAAACACATAGTTTGTAAGGAACAAAATCAAAATATCTTTATCTCTTAGAAAATTGTGGTGCACGTCTCGCTTTTTTAAGACCATATTTCTTACGTTCTTTAACTCTAGGATCTCTTGTAATAAATCCAGCATTTTTAAGAATATGTCTATAGCTATCTTCTCTAGTTTGATCAGTATTAGCATCAAACGCTAAAAGTGCTCTTGTAATACCTAAGCGGATAGCTCCAGTTTGTCCAGAAAATCCGCCACCTTTAACATTAACATCAATGTCAAATCTATTTTCGTTACCAGTTATTACTAATGGTTGCTTTAAATCCATAACAAGTGTAGCAAATGGCATATAATCATTAACATCAACGCCATTAACAGTAATATTACCAGTTCCACCTACAAGCGTAACTCTTGCAACACTTCTTTTTCTTCTACCAGTTGCGGTCCATTCTTGTTTCTTAGCCATAATTCCTCCTATTTAACTTCCATTTTCTTTGGCTTTTGAGCTTCATGTTTATGATCAGGTCCACTATAAACAAATAATTTCTTGCCCATAGCTCTACCTAATCTATTATGAGGAAGCATTCCTTTAATAGCTCTTTCCACCATTTCTTCTGGATAATTATTAATCATTTCCTTCGCAGTTCTTTCTCTAAGTCCACCTGGATAACCACTATGATTATAGTATTTCTTATCTTCAAGCTTATTTCCAGTTAAAACTACTTTTTCAGCATTAACAACAATTACATAATCCCCACAATCAACATATGGAGTATAAGTAACCTTATGTTTTCCACGAAGTACATGTGCAGCTTTCGTAGCTAATCTACCTAAAGTTTCACCTTCAGCATCAATAACATACCAATTTCTTTCGATATTTTCTTTTTTTTGCATAAATGTTTTCATATAAATCCTTTCACTATGTTCAATGTTTAATTTTCCCACAACTAAACAAATCGCATAAATAAAATGTACCGATTAAAATTATATGAAAAAAATGACCAAAAGTCAAATCTTTTTGGCCATTTTTTCATTATTTTGATAAATTTCATCAAATTTTTTCTTCAAAATACAATTTTTGTAAGATATAAACCATCCGCCGGAGCAACATTAAGTTTCTTATCTAAATGGTGATTCTCAAGCATATTTTGAAGTACATTAATATCTACTTTACCCTTACTAACATCAATCAAAGCTCCGACCATATGTCTAACCATATATCTATAGAAACCAACTCCAACAAACTTGATTAAAACAATGTCACCTTTCTTCTTTATATCAACCTTATAAATATAAGAGGTATAATCAATTCTATATCCACTTACAAAATTATGAAAATCATGCATTCCCTCAAATAACTTGCTAGCTTTTTTCATAGCTTTAATATCCAAAGGGGTTCTCATCTGATAATAATATCCTTCATATTCCTTTTTATACATACCATTATTTATTTTATATACATAGGTTTTCTTTTTAACATTATGCCTAGCATGAAAATCATCAGATACCACCTTAAACTTGTTTATAGCAATATCACCATTTAATCGTTTATTAATCTTATCTATATTAGCTTGTTCAAGATTTTTTTCACAATCAAAGTGAGCACACTGCATTAAAGCATGCACCCCCGCATCAGTTCTTCCACTACCTTTAATAACAATATCAACACCCAGTTCATTACTTAATGCATCCTCCAAAGTTTTTTGGACACTTCGAACATCATTTTGTCTTTGAAAACCGTGAAACTTCGTTCCATCATATTGAAACTTAATTAAATACCTCATGATTTAATCCTATATATCGCTTTTAAAAGTTCATGTATTTCCTTATAATGATTTATCTTTATACCTTTATTTTCACACAAAAAGGTAAACTCAACAAGCTTAGGTAAATCAATATACTTACCCAAATTACTATCATATAAATTACTAGTTTCAAACACTATCTTTCCATCATTAATAACATACACTTTATCCACTAAATTAAAAAGTAGTTCACTATTGTTATCAACAAGAATTATCTTTCTTCCATAACTTGCCACTCTAACAAATAATTTCTTAAAAAACTCAATATCTTTTGAAGTTAAACCTAAGCTAAAATTAACAAGCACAATTGTTTTTTCTTGTAATTTACTAGCTAAGATAACTCTATTTTTATTACCGGTAGATAATTCATCAAAACTTTTATCTAACATATTTTCCGTAAAACCAACCATCTTAAGAGCCGCATCAGGCTTTTTAAGCACAATATCTTTAACTAACTTACCAGAGAAATCCTCAATCTCATAATCACTACTTACAACCCCAATAATATTACCATCTAACCTACTTAATTCCATAAAGCCTCCATCAAAGAACCCATATCAAAATAAACCTTATCTAATATATCATAATACATAAGACTAATAGATAAATCTACAACAAAGGGAACCCCATAGCCAATCTTTTTAAGAAGTTTTTCATTCTTTAAAACAGCTTCTTTATTACCTTCCAAAACCTTTTCATCTTCATCATATACAATAATATAATCTCCATATACAGAGTCTTCTATGTTACTAGTAACATTCACATAAGAAATATTTTGTTTATTAAGAAGGTCAAATATTACCATTTTTTCTTCATTACTTAAAATACTTAAAGATTCATTAAAAACTACTCTCTTACTTGGAAACATCTCTAAAGTACTCTTTAGTTTACTAAAGTCCATTATACCAAGCACTTGATACACAGAAAGATTAGCTATAAAAGACTTATCATTATTATTTGTAAGAATTACATAATCTACATTATCACTAAACTCCATAAAGCACAACCTCGCCTTCTTCTAAACTTCTTTTTACATCAATAAGTCTTTGATTAGTACTTCCTCTAAATTTACAGTTAAGACTTTTTTTATCCAGCATAAACTTACCATCTACCAAAACATCGATATTTTTTAAAAGTTCTAATCTGTCTTTATCACCTGCTAAAAGCACTTCATAAGTAAACCCAGTATAAGCCCAAACGTTAAGACCAGCTTCCTTAGCAAACTTTACTATTTCTAAGGCCGCTTTAGGTTGAAAGAAAGGATCGCCTCCCGATAAAGTAATGCCATTTTGATATTGAAGTGCCCTTATTTTTTCACAAACTTCCTCAGTACTTGTCTCAAATCCTCCCTCTATATCATGAGTCTCAGGATTTTGACACCCTAAACAGTTGTGCTTACAACCTTGAAACCAAACAACAGTCCTTATTCCTGAGCCATCTAAAATGCTGTCAGGTTGAATATCACTTGCAAGTCTTACTTTCATTATACTTCACTTCTTTCCTTATGTCTTTTAACTAATTCTTTTATCTTTATAAAATGATGATTAACTCCCGACTTACCTATCTTGTAATCATACTCCAGGCTTATAATATCGGCAAGTTCTTGCATTGAAACCTCGGGATACTTAACTCTTGCATCTGCCACAATTTTCGTATTTTCATCAAGTAAACTAAACAAGTCATTATCCTTTAAATAATTAATATTTTCAAGCTGCATTTGCCCAGTTCTAAAGGTTTTTTCTTGATTAGCAATCTCACAATTATTTAATCTATTAACCATATTTTTATGGTCTCTATATATTCTTATATCTTCAAAATAAAACAGAGAATTAATAGCTTTAAATCTTTTAATTAAATCACTTATATCCTCACTAGCTTTAATATACACCACAGTTTTATAGCCTCTTTTTATCATCTTAGCTTTTAAATTAAAGTATTCAAGTAAATTAAGTACTTGTTTCGCAAGTCTTTCTTTTGTAAAAATAAACTCTAAATGATAACCACTTGTACTTGGGTTAGAAACATTACCAACTGCTAAAAAAGCTCCTTCTAAAAAAGCAATCTTTTCTTCATCACTAACTAAATCATCAACATTTATCTTTATACCAACGCTTATATCTTTCTTTATAAAGTCTACCTTTTCTTTAATGTTTAAAATATATATTTGCTTGACTTTAAATCTTTTCTGCATTCTTATAACTATACTAGGATTTACATCATATATTTCTTTTATCTCTTTATATATTCTTCGCGCAATACTAGCATTTTCTAAAGTAATACTTACCTCTTCTTTACTAAATTTTGAAACACAGTTTAAAAAGGCCATAAGTTCATATCTAGCTTCCATAGAATTAATATCATTTTTAGTTATTTCTTCTTTTAAACTTGTTGTAAATGTCATTATTTTTTACCATCCATCAAATACGAAAATAATAAATACCCGGTCTTCAAAGAATCATGTCTATACCATCCACCTTCAATAGTAAATAGCTTATCTTGAATAACATAAATATTACTCTTAGATAATTCATTCATATTTAAAATAACTGGGTCTTTTTGTTCTTCCGTTGCATACTTTTCTGCTAGCTCACTATTTATCATCTCATTATTAGCAATAACAACATCTATAGCGCCCTTACCAAGATATTTTTCAAGATAATCTATATGATCTTTAACAGTAAAATCATCGGTTTCCCCCGGCTGAGTAAATAAATTACATACATACACTTTATCAGCCTTAGCTTTATTTATAACATCTACCAAAGATTTATCTATTAAATGAGGAACAATACTTGTAAGCAAACTACCTGAAGAAAACACAATTAAATCAGCTTCTTCCACAGCTTTAATTACTTTAGGATTAACCCTTATTTTCTTATCATACTTTACCTTAACAATCTTACTAGCGCACAAAGTAAGCTCATGCTCACCAACAACCTTCTTACCATCAGATGTAATACCCACAAGATTTACATTATCTTCCGTTAAAGGCAGAATATTTCCCTTTACATCAAGTAACTTTTCCATAACTGGCATCGCACTAGCAAAATTTCCCTTTAAATCCATAAGCCCAATCAAAAGAAGATTTTTAACTGAATGAATACCTAAAGATTTAGACTTAGTAAATCTATAATTCATTAAATCAATTACATCTTGATTAGTATCTGCCATACTAAGCATAACTTTAGTAATATCCCCTACCGCAGGTATATGAAGTTCTTGTCTAAGCAAGCCTGTACTTCCCCCATTATCGGCAACAGAAACAACCGCCGTAATATCTACGGGGAATAATTTAATACCTTTTAAAAGTTGAGAAAGTCCACTTCCCCCACCAAATATAACAATCTTTTTCATAATCAATCACACTATAAGTGTACCACAAATATTACAAAAAGGGAATATTACTTCGTTTAACTCCACCATTTACTTCATAACATTTATCAATTATCATAAAAGCAGAAGGGTCTATTTCTAAAATTCTTTTCTTTAAATTGTAGTAATCATTATTAGAAACCGCACACATAATCATCATCCCATTTTTATGAGAATATCCACCAGTTCCTGGGATTGTTGTAAATCCAGTCTCAAATTCTTCAAGAATAACCTTTTTAACTTTCCTAGTCTTCCTTGTATATATATAGAATAACTTACTATCAGAAATACCAAACATAATTTTATCAACAAAAAAGGATGAACAATAAAGTATTATAAAAGAATATACTCCTTTAGTAAAACCAAATACAAACATACCACAAACAATTATTAAGCCATTCGCAATAATCATTGCTTTAGATTCACTTACTTTACAATATTTAGTTATAATTTGCATTATTATGTCAGAACCACCTGCAGTAAACCCACTTCGATAGATAAAACCGCTACTTACCCCGTAGAGTATTAAAGCAAAAAGAAGTGTTAAATAAAAATCTTCTGTTATTAAATATGGTGATAACACTGTCGCAACAGGCATAGATAATGTAACCATCAATGGATACAACAAAGAACCTACAATATTTCTTTTTGTAGTCTTCCAATCTAAAAAGATATAACATATTATCAAAAGAATTACATTAGCAACAAGCAAGAATATTGAGGGAGTCCATCCAAATATTTTTTGCATAACAATCGCAACTCCACTAAACCCGGATACAACTAAATCATTCGGAGTTAAAAACAAGTTAAAACAAAGAGCATAAAAGAATAGTCCAAAAACTAGGGAACAGCCATCAAATATAATTTCTTTATAATTTATTTTTTCCATCACTATCAACCAACTTTACTATATTAATTATAAACTATTAATTAATTTTTAGCAATTAATTTTAATTAAAAACATATATTGTTTTAGAGGTGAATTTTAAAATGAATGGTAATTTTTACCAAAATCCAACATTTCCAAGCAATAATTATGGTACTCCGCCAGGTAACATGTCAGTAAATACATCAAATAATACTGATTTACCAGATGAACAAAGTTACATTGAAAACATTTTAAGACTTAACAAAGGAAGAAAGGTTAAAGTTTATGTATCATATCCAGACAGCAGTGCATGGCAAAACAAAGTTTATGAAGGCATTATTGAAGAAGCAGGAAGAGACCATCTTATTATAAGGGATAACACAAACAACCTATGGTACTTAATAAGAATAATATACTTAAACTATGTAGAATTCATGGAACCAATTATATATTCCCATAGCTTTTCAGAAAAGACTTATTAATAGAATTACCCCTAATAGAAAGAATCTATCAGGGGCGTTTTAAAGTGAGTAATTATTTGGTTTCTAAAACAACTTACTATAATAATATTGTTTTATATGCTGTGTAGTATATTAACCCATCATATTCCACGAGCATGAATCGCCGTTAATAATTTTATTTGCAAGAAGTGCATACCCTTGGCTGCAACTAACAAGACTACCTGGACCACTAACATAAGAACCACTTGCATAAAAATATCCAGTGCAATAACCAGTGCAATAAGAACTATTTAACCATTCTCCCCATGTCATACCTTCTTCAGCATAATAAGTGGTTACAATATTTTTATAATCTGCAATGGTAAATGAAATCGTACCGAATTTTTCAATACTTATACTTTTATACTCAGAAATTATTCCTTTACTATCTTGAACATAAGCCTTTATTGAATACTCTGTTCCAATAGTTAAACCAGAAATAGAAATAACATTACTTGTACTTTCATTCCATGTTGTACCATCATCTATTGAATAATAATACTTACTTATATCAAATGTACCTTTACTAGAATCTATAGTTATAGTCATACTGGTTGTAGTAATATCACTTGTTGTTATTTCATTAATAACTGCTTTTTGTGCTACATCAAAATAAACATAACACTTATCTGACATATTTCCAGTCATTGTTACTACACCTTTTTCATCATCCCAGCCAAGTTCTCCACCATTTTCACATTTTGATAAAGCAGAATTAAAAATATAGCCTTCTGAACTAGTAGGCCAGCTACTTCTTGTAACTACTTCATAATCTCCTGCCCCCGCCGTTTGTTCTACCATCATAGACAAAGTTCTTTCTTGTTTTAAAACTTCTGACATATCATTCTTTTCATTAGTAGAATTTCTTAACATCATATTTTCTTGCAGAAAAAAACCAAGCATAACAAAAAAAGTAAAACTACTAACAAAAATTATAAATTTTCTCTTAACTAACATTTTATCACACTCCTATAAAACAAAATAATGTTTAGGTTTATACAACTACAAGTTGTATTATATCCAAATTATACAACCGCACGTTGTATCTGTCAAGACAATTGTAAGTTGTATAGTAAAATTTAATAGAGGTGAGCGCATGAATATATCAAGACTTAAAGAAATAAGAGAAGACCATGATCTATACCAAAAAGATATAGCCAAATTACTTGGAGTTACCCAGCAACAATATAACAAATATGAATTAGGTGTAAACGCCATCCCATTAGAAAAAGTATATATTTTAGCGAACTATTATAAAACTAGTATTGATTACTTAGTTTATAGAACCGATGAAAGAAAACCTTACTCAAAATCCATTATAAACAAGCAACAAAATTAATCGAAAACACATGTTATCGACATAAAATAGCATATTTTTATCAAATTTATGTCGATAACTTGACTTTTCACAATTTTTTTTATAAAATAAAATTGGTGATAGAAATGGAAAAACTATATAAAAGAGAATTATATTTAAACAAAATAAGAGGTTTCTATAATGATGCAGAAACTATTAAAGTAATCACAGGTATAAGAAGATGTGGTAAATCTACATTACTTCAAACTATAATAGAAGAACTAAAAGAAAATGGTATCAAAGAACAAGATATAATTGAAATTAATTTAGATAAAAGACCATACAAAAACATTAAGACGCCTGAGGAACTAGACAAACTACTTGATTCACTGATAAGTGATGATGATTTTAAATATATATTTATCGATGAAATTCAAAATGTAAGTGGATTTGAAGAAATAATAGAAAGTTACCGCAACGAAAAGAAATACTCATTCTTTATAACTGGTTCTAATTCATACCTTTTAAGCGGTGAATTAATAACAAAGCTTACCGGAAGAAAAATAGAAATTGAAATGCTACCACTTAACTTTTATGAATATGTAGATATGAAGAAATATTTGGATATTAAACTAAAAGATTCCATTTATGAAGAATTTGAACAATACATTCGAGAAGGAGGTTTCCCTGGAGCACTTAATTACAGTAATGAACAAGATAGAAAATTATATGTTCAAAATATACTAGATGACATTTTTATAAAAGATATCAAAGTAAATCAAAAAATTAAAAATTCTGAAACTTTTAAAAATATCCAAAGATATGTAATTAATAACTTTGGGTGTATGACATCCGCTAGTAGCATTCAAAAATATTATAATAGTATAAATATAAACATTGACATAAGAACAATAAAAAAGTATATAAATATACTAACCGCAGCTAAAATAATATATCCATGTAATACATTTGATATAAAATCTAAAACATCACTATCTGGTGAAAAGAAATACTATCTAGCAGACTTAAGTATATATTTTCTTTATAACACTGATAACAGAATTAATTATGGTCCTGTCTTAGAAAACATCTTACACAATTACCTAATAAGTAAGGGCTATAGTCTAAGTGTAGGAAAAATAGGCAAACTTGAAGTAGACTTTATAGCGCGTTTGCAAAATGATAATTATTTCTACATTCAAGTATCCAAAAATATTGATGATGAAAAAACTAAAGAAAGAGAATATAGACCATTCTATGACATAAGAGATATGTATCCAAGATACTTATTTTTACTCGATTTAATTATAAAGGACAACATTGATGGTATTAAAAATGTTAATATAGCTAAGTTTATAGCAGAAAACAAAGATTTATAAACTGAAACTACACGAAAATGGCAGTTATCGACATAAAATAGATGTTATTGTATTAACTTGTGTCGATAACTGCCATTTTCAGAATTATAATATTTATACCTTATTACACTACAAACAAAAATCGTGCAATCCCAGTATTTATCTAGGTTTGCACGATTTTGCTGTTAAATATAGTTTTTAAAATTATTCTTTTCAATTCCAAGACTACACTTAGGTCCATGTCCAGGAAATAATAAACAATCACTGGGATATTTACTTATTAAATCCAAGCTTTTAGCCATATCTTCATCACTACCCGTAGGTAAATCTGTTCGGCCAATAGAATGAAAGAAGATAAAATCACCTGTAAACATAACTTTTTCCTTTGGAAAATAATATGTTACACTATCCGAAGTATGTCCAGGAGTATTTATAACTTCATAATCAAATAAGTCAGTCTTATTATTTTCTTTTAAACCAAAATGTTCTTCAATTTCCTTTAAAGCTCCGACATGGTCAAAATGATGATGAGTAATAAGTATTTCTTTGATATTTTTTTCCTTGCAAGCAGCAATTATTCTATCTGCCTCATCCCCAGGGTCAATGATAAATGTATTATCTCCAATAGTTACAATATAACAGTTTTCTTGAAGTGTTCCTACAACTAAAGTATCTATTCTCATTAGTTAAAATACTGAGTTCTTGAATAGAACCAGCCTCCACCATTCGGGTATCCTGGCGGCTTCATACTATAAGCAACAAAGGTATTATAGCCAGCATACTGATGTTTACTAACTTGGAAATGTAAATGAGTTCCTGTTGAACAACTTTCCCAAGACTTAGTTAAAGTGCCACCACCTTGTCTACCTATTATAGTATCCGCAGTAACTTTATCAGAAACCGAAACGTTATAAGATAACAAATGAGCATATAAAACAGTATAATATTCACCCTTTATAACATATTGGATATAAACTTGATTACCACCACAAACTTTTTTACCAGTTCGAGCCATCGTATTTTTTGCATTTACAACAGCTACAACCACACCATTACCAATTGAATATACATTAGTGCCTTCCGCATTCCCCCCAATATCAACAGCTTGATGTACTTTTTTCTTACCTGTGAAAGGGTCTGTTCTAACACCATAAATACTATTTACTCTACCTTTAAGAAGTGGTTTAAGCCAAGCATCATTACCAGAAATCTTAGAACATTCTTCCAAAGTTTGTTCACTCTTACAACCTATCTTAGTATAATAATCAACAAGTTGTTGTTTAGAATTAATTTCATCTACTAAATCCATACCAATTTCATTTAAACTAGCCAAATCATTTTGAAGAGATAATATATTACTTTTATAAGATTCTATATTAGCTTCCAAAGTCTTTTCATAATTAGCTAAATCTATTTGAGTTTGTTCATTTGTTTTAATAAGGTCTTCAAATTCCACCAGCTTTTCCTTATTATAAGAAGATAACTCTTTAACAGCATCTATCCTCATTATTAAATCAGTCATCGAAGAAGAACTTGTAATAAATTCCATATAAGAATTATTACTCATCATTACTTGATAAGCTTCCATTAATTTATTAGTTTTTTCCTCAAGTTCTTTTATCCTAGCTTCAGTTTCACTAATTAATTGTTTTGCTGCCTCAATCTTATTTCTACCTTCTTCAATCTCATTTTCAGCACTAATTATATCATTATTCTTACTAGCAATTTCACTTTTAGTCAAAGCTTTTTTATTATTATTAGCTTTTTGTTGAGCTTGCAAGGTAGCTAGTTCTTGTTTTAACTCCCCAAAGGTATTAGATTTAGCATAAGTTTCACTAGGTTTAAAGATAAAACAAGATACAAAGATAAATATAGCAAGTACATATCTAACAAAATATCCACATAATTTACCAAAAGACATAACTACACCTTCAGATACTTTCTTACTGCTTTAATACTTCCATACATACCTACTAAAGCACCAATTACAACTACTACTAAAGATACATAAAACACAAATGGATATGGTTTAATAAGCATAATCATGTTAGTAAATAATTTACCATGCATCTTAGAATATAAAATTACATAACCATATATTGTGATACATACTGGAATTATAGAACCTATTAAGCCAATAATTAAGCCTTCGAATAAAAATGGAAGTTTAATGGTAATATTGCTTGCCCCAACCAGCCTCATAATTTCAATTTCACTTCTTCTACTAAAAATAGTAAGTTTTATCGTATTACTAATTAAGAAACCTGTAACAAGCACTAAAGCAATAACAACAACTACAACTATTTTTTGAACTATATCAAATATAGATATAACTTGTTCAACCATTCCTTCGCCATACTTAACAGTGTCAACTCCTGTAATTCCTGCAACATATTCACTTGTTTCACTTAATTTTTTAACATCTTTAACTTTAAGAACAAAAGAATCTTTCAAAGGATTTTCATCCAAATACTCAAGTACAGTTTTAAATGAATCATCATATTCAATCATTTCAAGCTTCCATTCATCTTTACTCTTAAACACAATTTCATCAATGTTTTCATAAGCTTCAAACTCTGACTTTATATTACTAATTTGTTCCTCAGTCACATCCTTTTTTAGATATGTTACTATAGTAAGTTCATCTTCAATTAATTTCGTAGCGTTTTGGACATTTATGGCTGCAACCACGGCAACTGCCACTAAAATAAGGGTAATTGTGGTACACATTATTGATGCAAAACTTAACGAAAAATTCCTAACGACGCTTTTGAAAGCATCTCTTATACTTCTAAAAAATATTCTAAACGCTCTCATTTGTCTTATAACTTCCTTTCGCATAATCACCCACTAAAACGCCATGGTCAATAACTAGAACTCTCTTCTTCATTCTATTAACTATGTCCTTATCATGGGTTGCCATAATAATCGTGGTACCTAATTCTTTATTAATTTTATCAATTACTTTCATAATTTCCGCACTTGTTTTAGGGTCTAAATTACCGGTAGGTTCATCACATATCAAAAGCTTTGGTTCATTAACAATTGCCCTAGCAATACATACTCTTTGTTGTTCACCGCCGGAAAGCTCACCTGGGAAAGATCGCACCTTTTCTTTTAAACCAACTCTCTCTAAGGCATTCATAACCTTAGGTCTTATTTCAGAACCTTTCATTCCAATACACTCTAAAGCAAACGCTACATTTTCATAAACCGTAAGCCTTGGCAAAAGCTTAAAGTCCTGAAATACTATACCTTCCTTTCTTCTTAATTTATATACTTTTCTATTTCTAAGTTTACCAACATTTAAACCACCAACGTAAACAGAACCGCCCGTTGGCTTTTCTTCTCTGTAAAGCATCTTTATAAACGTCGATTTACCACTAGCGGTAAGCCCAATAACAAAAACAAATTCGCCCTTGCTAACTTCTACAGACATATCCGCAACAGCAGTAATACCATTTTTATAAGTTTTATTTACGTTTTTTAATTCTATAAACTTCATTTGTAATCCTCCCATATAATTATATCATCAAAATAAAATATAATAAATGGAAAGAATAACCATTTTACATAGAATATGTAAAAAATTAGTTAAATTTTCAAAAATCAAAAAAACAAGTAATGAAACTAATCACCACTTGTTAACATTTTAATTCTTTGCTGTTATTATATTTAAATCAAGCAATATAATTGAAATCAAAGACAGCAAATAATAATAGCCATTTTCTTTAAAGAATTTTTCTTCTCCTTCAAACAATTTTAAAGAGGTGTCCGAAAAATCATCTAAACTATATTCATATATCCCAGACTTAAGAAGCACTTTATGCATTCTAATAGTAGCTTGAAGCAAAGTTTTCTTATTTATATCAACTATTTTATAATTCTTCTCTTTAATATATTTTTTCAAATTCTTTGACTTTAAAACCTGAGTCTTATTATCAAAGTTAGATATTATATATGATTCAAAAGCAGGATAACTAAGGAGAAGCAACCCATTCATATCACCATTTTGATTATCATAAGAACTACCGAGTTTAGTAATTAGTTCTCTTACTATTCTTGATGGATTAGACCTGTTATCCCTATCCCATATAAAATATGTGCTTATATTTTTTATATCAATATCATATTGTTCATATAACCTTTTATATATTTCATTTAAATATTCTTTATCTTTCTTAATAGTAGATAAATTAGAATTTTTTAAATTAATGACAATAACCCTTGAAGATTCATTTCCTTTCATAACAAACTCATCATAATTTTTAAACTTTTTCTGATTTCTGCTTTTTTCAATGTAATTATAATGTAATATATCCCTAAAAATGTGTTTTAATAACAAAAATTCATCCGAAGCCCCTTCGACAATTATTAACACAGTCCCTATATTTCTCTTTAAATTAATCTTTAAAGATTTTATTGTATCTAGGCACTCCACCAAAAACTCCATTTAAATACATTTTTTCTGTATTTTGAGATTCTCTAGGCATTTCATCAGAAAATCTTTTTAAAGAAGTACCTTTTTTAGAATCAAAATAAACAGAATATATTTGATCTGGTCTTATAAGACTATTATTTAATATATTTGTAGAATGGGATGTAAAGAACAATTGTGAATTTTTTGAATAATGAAAGAAATATTTTATAATACACTCTTCCAGTTCATTATGAAAACCGCTGCTAAATTCATCAATAATAACCATGCATTCATTATTAACCGCATGTAGAAATGAAGGAAGTAGTTCAATAAAGGTTTTATTACCAGTAGATTCAAACATTTCAGGAACAAAAACAGAGGTTCCATTTTTATTAAACGAAATAAATTTTTGATTATCAACAGACTTTGCATAAAAAACGCTACTTGCATCAAACGCACTTGAATCATAGATTATTTCTTGATTATAATTAATTTTTTTGAAAAATTCATTAATATAATCCACATTATTTTTATTTAAATAATCATGAACAAGTAGACTTTGTCCAGAATAAGATATTACCTTTCGATAATAACAATTAATATAAACGGACTTTTTCATATAATCAAACCATTTTATGAGTGCTATATTATCATAAAAATTAGTATCAAAAAAAATTCTTCGCAAAAAAGCAAGTTTACTAGGTATATCTGTAAAAGTTCTTTCTTCATTCAAAAAGAACTTCGCAGTATTTCCAAGTCGTTCCATAACCATTTTCTTATTTAAAGATAGTTTTTCAGACACAATTTCATTAATTCCAAGCTCAATTGAATAAACTATTTCTTCATTGTTTTCTATAAAAGTATATTCAAGCTTATAAGTTTTCTTATTAGTATAAAAACTCTTATTAATAGCAAAATCTATTTCTTTGTTACTAAAAAGCAAATCAAGCAAAAGAGTAATACTTTTAAGTATATTGGTTTTACCAGAAGCGTTTTCGCCTACAAAAAGGCAACCTTTAAGTAATTTATTATTTCCAACATTCTCATCTTCCAAAAACTTATAATTAGTTGATGTAAAATCAATAATGGTTGGTTCAATAAATGTAAGATAGTTTTCTAATTTAATTTTTTTTAGCATAATTTCACCTCTCGACAATATTATATACCAAAATGTAATAAAAATGCAATAGCAACTTAATAAAATGTAATTTTTTTGCACTTTTATTAAGTCGTCACCAAATTTAAAAAAAACAATGCAAAGAAATAAAAATTTACTTGCATTGCTTTATTTAATCAATCTAACTAATTCTCAAAACTGTTAAATAAGCAGTTATATCATCATCTGGTGTAAGTGTAGCTGCAACACTTGATGATATACCTAAATCTATTTTTTCATTTTTTTGCAAAGTAACAATTGTACTACCATTAAAACTTGCATATTCATTAACTCCAACAGTTTTAGAAATTTTTGTACCAGCTATAGCCTCTGTTTCCTTTCTAAGTTCCAAAGATATAACACCAGCCGCTGAAGATTTTGCTACAAAGAAATAATCTACTTTAAATACGCCTTCTTCTTTGGCGCCTATTGTATTAGTAAAAGTTGTATTCATATTTTTATTTTCACCCTTGATACTAAGGTTTACTTGAATTACTCTATCACCCGTTAAATTATATGAATTTCCATTATTCTCATAAATACTAGCATAGGCACTTAAATTTGCATCACCAGCATCACCTTTCGGCCCAGTATCCCCTTTAGCACCATCAGCCCCTGCCGGTCCAGCAGGCCCAGTATTTCCTTGAATACCTTGTTCTCCTTGAGGGCCTTGTTCTCCTTTTTCACCTCTTGGAATTGAAAATGTTAAACTATGTATTCGACCATCAAAGTCATCATCAACTTCTGCATCCATCCCAGCATCCAAAGTAAGAGTTTCAGCAATTTCTATTTGTTCACTTATACCAGGATCGCCTTTTGGGCCAGGTTCTCCATCTACCCCATTAGTTCCATTTATCCCATCAAACCCTTGAGGAATATAAAAATCTATTGTATGAACATTATCCTCATAGTTATCAACAACCTTAGCCCTAGCATTAGCATCTAAAGTGTAAGTTGTACCGATAGCTATCTTTTCACCATCTGCACCTCTCGGAATCAAAAAATCTAAAATAACATCCTGCATTGTGCCTGAATTAGTAACGCTTGCGTTAGACCCAGCACTACCAGTTTTAGTAATCCCTACTGTTATAGTCGTAGGTCCTGGATCTCCTTTTGGCCCTTGTACACAGCAAAATCTTACATTCTGATTTTCCATTTCAATTTGTTTTTTTATTTTATCATAGTTACATGACTTACTCAAAATAATCACCCCCTTAATGTATTTTTATGACACTAAGCATTGCACCCGTACTTCCATTAAAACTTAAATTAACATTAGTTGATGCCCTAACATTTAAATTAACAACATCATTTGGCGCTAAAGAAACAATAGTCGAACCACTTATTGAATTAATCACATTAGCTTGAAACTCACTTGTTGCATTTGTTGCCGGTTGCAACAGGCTATTAGCCATAACTGACATAGTTAAAGCACATTCCTCATTGGCCCCCGCACATAATAAGTAAGATACCAAATAAAACCCACTTTCCTGAATCTTAATAGAGTTATTTTCATAACTTGTAAATAAAGCTGGCCCCTGTTCATTCATCGGAATAATAGTA
Source organism: Agathobacter sp. (assembly GCA_963628465.1). GTDB lineage: Bacteria > Bacillota_I > Bacilli_A > RF39 > UBA660 > Onthocola_B. Next base: position 30,099 of record CAVGEW010000004.1, read on the forward strand.
TCTGTCCCTTGTTGAACCATAAGTTGATCTTGTGATGTTTTATATAACATCCCATAAGATGAAACAAAAGATTCTCCCGCCGGTCCCCTAGCTCCGGTATCACCTTTCTCGCCCTTTGGAATAAAAAATGATAAATTATGTACATTATTTTCAAAAGTATCTAATACTTGCGCTGCTTCCCCAGGTTCTACCGTTTCCGTTTCCTCAACATTAATGTGCTCAGAAATACCTATTTCCCCAGGAAGACCCCGAGGTCCAATTTCCCCTGTATCACCTTTATCACCTTGCTCGCCCTTTGGTATCCTAAATTCTAACACAACATCACTTGGCGTACCTGTATTTACAACTTCCGCTGCTTCCCCAGGATCAATTGTTACAACGTTTCCAATTTTAATTGTTGCTGGTCCAGGCTCTCCTTTTTCTCCCTTTTCACCTGTCATTCCTTTTGGAATCTTAAAATGCAAAACCAAATCCCTATTTGAACCTTCATTCAACACTTCAGCCGGCTCCGTTGCTTCCACAAGTTCCGTAGTTCCAATTTTGATTGTCGTAGGCCCTTGCTCTCCTCTATCCCCCTTTTCACCCTTCATACATATATATTTATATTTCTTACTCTCTTCTTCAATTTTTCTCTTTATATCTTTATAATTACCACAGTTTTCCATAACTCCTCCTTATTTTATATTATGCAAGCAATATAAACTAGACTTATTATTTACACCTAAAAAGTATAACTTTCTTGCAACAAAGCCATAAATTTAATATAATAACTACAGATGGAGATGATATTTTTGAAAAAAAATGAATTTATCGAAGGTGCCCTTATAGCAACCATAGCCATAATTTTATCTAAAATACTAGGTGTATTATATGTAATTCCTTTTTATAACATTATCGGTGAAAATGGTGGTTCCTTATATGGATATGCCTATAATATATATAACTTCTTTTTAATAATATCATCCGCAGGAATTCCTCTTGCTATAAGTAAAATAACAAGTGAATACAATACATTAGGTAAAATGAAAGAAAAAACATACATGTTTTCGTATTCCAAAAAAATTATAAGAATATTCTCTATTGTATCCTTTTGCATTTGTTTCTTTGGAGCAAATTTAATTGCTAATGCCATCGTAGGGGATTTATCTGGAGGCAATTCTATCTCTGATGTAGCATTTGTAATCAGATGTGTTTCCTTTGCTATACTTGTAGTTCCCATATTAAGTATATTTCGTGGTTACTTACAAGGGCACCATTACATTACCGCACCTTCCATAGGTCAAGTTATTGAGCAATTTGTAAGAGTCTTAGTTATCATTATAGGTTCTTATCTAGCTCTAAAGGTATTTAACTTATCAGTAGCTCAAGCTGTTGGCATTGCTGTTTTCGGTGCATGCGCAGGAGCCTTAGTCTCATATCTATATTTACTTATAAAAACCAACAAAGTTAAAGACAAATTATTTGTGCCTTACGAAGAAGTATCAAAAGAAGAAAAAAAAGACATATTTAAAAAACTCATTGGTTATTGCATTCCATTCATAGTTATTAACGTAGCAAATAGTATTTATAACACCGTTGACATGATTCTAGTTATCAAAGGACTAAACTGGATTGGTTATCCTGCAAAAGACATCGAAACTATATCTTCAGTCTTTACTACATGGGGAAGTAAACTAGTAAGTGTCGTCACCGCAATAGCAACAGGCCTTGTCATAAGTCTTATACCTACCATCGTAGAATCATATACAAAAAAAGATATGAAAGAAGTAAACACCCAATTTAATAAAACCTTACAAGTACTTTTATATGTTATACTACCTCTATCAATATTTTTAAGCATTTTCTCAAAACAAGTATGGACAATCTTTTATGGCGAAAGCTTCTATGGCCCATTAATATTTAAATACACAATCTTACTTGCCATATTAGATTCTGCTTATATAATGATATGTAGTGCTTTACAAGGTCTATCTAAGACAAAACTAATTTACATATCATGTGCAACAGGACTAATTACTAAAACAATATTAGATATACCATTAATATTCTTATTTAACAAACTAGGTATATACCCATTCTACGGAGCAATACTTGCAACAACAATTGGTTATTTACTATCACTTGCTATTCCCCTTTACACATTAAAACACAAATATAACTTTAACTATAAAGAAACAGTTAAATCAATACCTAAACTAATAGTAACAATTGTTATTTTAGTAATAATTTGCTCAATATTAAAACCATTAATATTCAGTCATATAACAAGAAAACTACCAATGTTACTTGCTCTAGCTGGCATCGGACTTGTATCATTAATACTTTACTACATAATGAATAAAGATTTATTAAATGAATTAGTTGGTAACAGGCTAATAAATAAATTTAAAAGAAAGAAATAATTTATGAATATATCATGATTAAAAGAAATTAGAGAAGATAAAGATTTAAATCAAAGGGATGTTGCTAACCTACTTGGAACAACACAACAACAATATAATAAATATGAACTAGGAATAAATGCTATTCCATTAGAAAAAATAAACATACTTGCCAATTATTACAAGACAAGTATAGATTATCTAACATGTAGAACAGATGAAAGAAAACCATACTCTAAATCTATACTAAAAGCCAAATAAAAACCCTCAAATTAAAATTGAGAGTTTTTATTATTATGGTTTCAACGCTGTAAATGGTACAACATAAATACCGGTATTATTATCTCTTAATATTGTTTCAGAATTTCCAACAATAACACACATAAATTTAGGCTTTTTAACCATATTATCAGAAAATTTAACAAGATTTTTTATTGCTTCATCAACAGCATTAGCACCTAACTTTATCTCAATTGCAGCATATTCCCCATCAGGAAACTCTAAAATAGAATCTACTTCTAAACCTGAAATACTATCTCTAAAATGATATAAATTTCCATCTAATGTTTCAATATATATTTTTAAATCTCTTTCAACCAATGATTCAAAGAATAATCCAAAAGTATTTAAATCACCAAGTAACTTTTCAACTGTAATATTTAAAACAGCACACGCAAGAGATGGGTCAACTAAATGCCTTTTAACACCTTTAGATAATCTTTTCGGAGATCTATAATTAGAGCTATAAGCTTCTTGATTTTCAATAATATGTAATCTAGTTAATGCATCTAAGTAATCACTTAAAGTATTTTTGCTTTCTAAAATGTTGTAATCATCATACTCTTCAATGTCATTAAGCAAAGTGTTGTTACTACAAATTGATGATTCATTTCTAGCCAAACTTTTTAACAATGATAACATTTTGTTTTTATTTCTGTTTTTATCTCTATTAATATCATTATCTAAAATACTATTTATATATAACTTTGGTAAAATTGAAGCATCTTTTTCTGATACGTTTATATTTTGAGGCCATCCCCCTCTTACAATATAATAAGCCAATTTATCAATAGTAATTTTATCATTCCAATCAGTTTTCATTGTTCCGTTATACATATCTATTATGGAAGCCTTACCAGAAGATTCACCTGATTCATATAAACTCATTGGATACATTTTAACTTTTCCAATTCTGCCAGCACCAGAATGAAAAATTTTCTTTCTAAACTCATCAGTAGTTAATTGCGTTGAACAAGTTAAAATATAATTACCTGGAACACCTAATTCATCGCACTTTCTTCGCACAGCATCCCAAATTTTAGGAATTTCAAGCCATTCATCAACAAGAATTGGTTTTTTCCCGTTTAAAACTTTAGAAACGTCAATCATAGCCAAATTTTTTGTTTGCTCATCATCTAAATAATATACAGTATTAACATGATTTAATGCAGTCCAAGTTTTTCCACACCATTTAGCACCTTCTATACTCAATGCTCCTATAACATTTAAATAGCGACTTATTTTTTCATCAATTAACCTTTTCTTATAATCGTGCTTTGATAAATTCATAGTTTTGTCCTCCTTCAATCACGTTAAGTATAACACAACTTTGACTAAGAGTCAACAAATTTGACCCATTTTTAAGATATTTGTTGACCCATTTTTAAAACTTTTGCTAACCCGTTTTTAAGACTTTTGCTAATCCATTTTTAAAATTCACATAAAAAAACTCTCGAAATTTATTGAGAGTTTATTTTATTATTGAAACATTTTTTTAGCAGTTCTAAGCATTTGTGCAGTATAACCATATTCATTGTCATACCAAGCAAGAACTTTAACTAGTTGGGTTCCTTCAGCTTCAACAATACTTGTTGAAAGTCCATCAACAATTGCACCAACTTTTTTACCTAAACAATCACTTGAAACAATTGGGTCCATTGTAAACTTAATTGTTTCATTTTGGTTATCTTGAAATAATTTATTTATTTCATCAACTGTCGTATTTCTATTTAACTCCAAAGTTAAATCCACTAAAGAACCATCTGCAGTTGGAACTCTTAAAGCATTTCCGTCAAGTTTTCCAAGAAGTTCGGGAATAACAAGTCCTATAGCTTTTGCAGCTCCAGTAGATGAAGGCACTATATTTTGAGCACAAGCTCTACCCCTTCTCGAATTAATACCTTTTTTATGAGCAATATCCAAGGTAGCTTGGTCATTAGTATAAGCATGAACAGTAGTCATAAAGCCTTTTTTAATACCAATATTCTTTTGTAAAATGTTTACAACTGGCGCTAAGCAATTAGTTGTACAGCTTGCAGCACTAACAATAACATCATCATTTGTTAAAATGTTATCATTAACACCATAAACTACAGTTTTAACTTCACCTTTAGCAGGCGCACTAATCAAAACCTTCTTAGCTCCCGCGGTAATATGTTTCATAGCATCTTCTTTTGCTGTAAACTTTCCAGTACATTCAAGAACTAAATCAATTCCCAGTTCACCCCAAGGTAAATTTGCTGGATCAGTTTCGCTAAATACTTTAATATGTTTAACACCAGCAACTACGATTTCATTACCTTCTGCTTTAATTTCATCTTCATGAAATGAACCATGAACAGTATCATACTTAACCAAATAAGCCAAATCTTCAGCTCCAGTCAAGTCATTAATAGCTACGATATCAAAATCTGTTTGTGTAACTATTTGCCTAAAAGCTAGTCTCCCTATTCTACCAAACCCATTAATTGCAACTTTAATCATTATATCTTCCTCCTATAAACTCGCGCAATATCGATTCATCATTAACATATTCTCCCGGTATCGGAAAGAACTGTTTTAAAAAATCCACTAATCTTCGTGCTTCTTCATAATAAACGCTGTCAACATTTACCGATAAAAGAAGCGACTCAACAAAAACCTTCAAAACCCCAACCTCATAAGCAAGCGCCGTATTAATTATAGCGTTCGCTTGATGAATATAAGGAAATATATATTTTTCCTCCCCATTTCTCACATTTTGCCAATTATCAATTGTTTTAATAACATCATAACCTCTAGTACGATTATCCCTAATAATTCTTCTAAGAAGCCTTAAATCCAACGTTGAAATATAATTATATTTATCTATACTAAGGGGAATAAATGGGCTTAAATAAATTTTATACTTATACTTATCATCAATATCTTTAGTAAGTTCATCATTTAAAGCATGTAAACCTTCAATTAGGAAAATACTCTTATCATCTAATTTAACTTCACCTCGATAATATTCTCGCATGCCTGTTAAAAAATTATATTTAGGAAACTTAACACTTTGTCCATCTAATAACTTTTGTATATTTTCATTAAACAGTTTAACATCAATAGCTTCCAAACACTCATAATCATATTTGCCACTAGCATCTTTCGGAGTATCTTCTCTATTTACAAAGTAATCATCTAAGCTAATCTTTATAGGGTTATAACCCAAGGCCTCAAAGTAAGAAGCAAGTCTACTAGTCGTAGTTGTTTTTCCACTTGAAGATGGCCCAGCAATTAAAATAAATTTTACATCTTTATCAATCTTCTTAGCAACATTTGCAATATCTAAATTAAACATAAGCTCACAAGACTTAATAAAATTAATTATTTTGCCATTACCTACGGTTTTATTTAAATCCGTAACATAAGACATATTCAAATTACCAAGCCATTTCTTACCATCTGCAAAACTATCAAGAATAGATTCGTAATGAACATACTCTGGAACAACGCCGTTACTTCTTGTCGTTGGAAATAATAAAATAATCTTATTATTACCTAAGTATACAATTTCAAACTTATTGATAGCACCAGTACTATAAGGCATTAATGAATAAAAATAGTTTATTTGTCTTTTTAATTTATATAAATTAACAACCTTATCACTTATATTTTGGATATTATTTGCTTTTTCATACTCACATCTATCATTATAATACTTAATTGCATCCTTCGGAGAAACATTTAACTTATATATTACTTCATCATCATTAATTATTTTACTCATTCTCTCTTTAATCAAAGATATATCATCTTGAGTTAATACCTTAGGTCCATCAATTATACCTAGCATACCCCGTGGTACACTATGTTCAAAAGATACATCGAATCCCTCGAATACTTCTTGTAAAGCTACTAAAAACAAAAACTTAAGCCCTGCTTTATAAATTCTATTACCGATTAAATCACTTGTATTTATAAAATCAATCTTAGCATCTTCAAGAATCTTATTATCTAAAGAAAACACTTCATTATTTATTTTATAACCAACAATATTTTCCATATCAAAATCTTTACTCGCAGTGTAAAACAAAGTGCCTTTTGGGTACTCATGAACAGTATTATCATTAAATGTTATTTTGACTATATCCATCTAATCACCCTTTACTCTAATTAATTATACCAATTTTTTCATAATTTGTGAATAAAAAAATACAAATTTTACTATTATTTAACTAGGTGATATATTTTGAACATTATTCCAACAGTAATAACTAAATCAAGTAATAAAGAATATGCTTATGATTTATATTCTAGACTTCTTCAAGATAGAATTATTTTTCTAACTGGAGAAATAGACGATGTAATGGCTAACATTATAATAAGTGAGCTTCTATATTTAGATAATCAAAACCACGAAAATATCTATATTTACATAAATTCTCCTGGAGGGGCCATAACAGCAGGTATGGGTATATATGACACAATGTGCTTTATTGAAAGTAAAGTTATCACAATTGGTGTAGGTATGTGTGCTAGTATGGCAGCCTTTCTTTTATCTAGTGGAGATAAGCGATATGCCCTTGCAAATGCTGAAGTTATGATACACCAACCCCTCGGAGGTGCTCAAGGTCAAGCAACAGATATAAAAATCGCTGCGGAAAGAATAATTAAATTAAAGGAAAAACTCAATAAAATTCTATCTAAGAACACAGGACAACCAATAAAAAAAATATACGAAGACACAGAAAGAGATAACTTTTTAAGTGCTGAAGAAGCTAAAGAATATGGTCTAATTGATGACATAATAAAAAAGAATGAATTTTAATTCATTCTAATAATAACTTCCCCATCTTCTGAATACAAAAACTTTTCTTTCGCATACCTAAGCAAATATTCATCATCCTGAAGCTTAGTAACCTCACTTACAAGCTTTTCTTCTTCATTTAATAAAGAATCATACTTTTTATTCAAACTTGTAATCTTACTTTTGTTTTCCATAATTTTAGTCCAATCTCCAGCTACAGAGGTAACTAATGAAATAATAAGTAAAATAATAACCGTAGAAATAACAAAAAGTCGTTTTTTTTCTTTTCTAGTCTTTTTCATCTTACCTCCATATACTTTATATAATTATAAGCCAAAATTAAAAAGATAAAAATATCTATTTAAATATTTTTATCTTTTTTACACATTCTTTACACTTATTGTAATATTTTGCCATAACAAAAAACCCCAGAACAACAAAAAGTACAAAATAAGAATGAATACTACCAAAATTAATTTTATACATAAAATAAATATATAATATAACAACATCTATTATAAAGACAAATGTTACCAAGAACTTAACAACGTTATTTTTATTACTAAGCATAAACTTGTTAAATCTTGTAAACAAATAAAAACCTAAACCATATAAAAAGGAAACGAAAAAAGATAAAAGTTGTATATTTACATTCATTTAAATAGTTTGCTCATCAAACTTTCTTCTTTAGTTTTAACTTTTCCATCAATATACATAAAAGAATTTATCTTTCCCTTTATCTTTACATTTCCATCCATAGTGTCCATTTTTAATAGTTCTAACCCACTTCCTAGAAGTCGCAAATTACCCATAACTGTTTCCATCAAAAACTCTTCATCATCAAAACTAACTATTTTATTAACACCATTTAAACTTATGCTACTCCTATCAACAATTTTTACTTCTTGAGTACCTAAATTATCCATATAATCACCACTTAATTATATGAAAAAAGTAGATAATATATAACTATCTACTTGATTTATGTTTACGGACAAATAAATCATTTAATTCAATCAATGGATTTTCAGGGTCTAAACTTTCAACATATGCTTTTCTCGCAGCCATTTTACTTTTTACAACTTCATCTGTCGCTTTATTTTTATATGGTTGTAATGCTGCATCTAATGAACTAGCTACTAATTCTTCATTAGTCCAAGGAATTACGATATCTCCTTCTTCTAAAAATTCATAACAATCCGCTTGAGGAAAATAAACAATACCAGCTGCATTTAAAGATTCAAATTTATCTTTCAAAACACTTGTATTATTAACACCAATAGACATTGCATTAACCTTATTTTCCAAAACATCTTCTAAAGTTAACTTTAGACCAACATATATTTCTTGAATATAAGTTTTACTTCCATCATAGCATAGTACTTTAGCTCCTACTAACTCTTTTTTACCTTCATTATTTTTGCCATAAACATATTGAATATTATATAACATATTAATTCACTCCTTTTTTAAAAGCGACAAAATCAATTATACCACATATTCAATATATGTCAAATCTATGTTTTTATGACCTTTTATTTAAACAAAATACTGCGTACAAAGGAGATTTATGTCAAGCTTTTTATCCAAATTAAAAGAAGCATTAAGCTTCTTCATCGCATCTTTTCTGATATTCATCAAGAATAACTTTTTCAAATTTTTCCCTTGTTTCCTTATTGATAGGAAAAACTACATTTTCTTCTTTTCCATCCTTATTAAGTTTACCAGGCATAGAAACAAATAATCTTTTATTTCCTTCGATTATCTTAGCTCCACGAATTGCCAAGCAATCATCAAGAGTAAAATCAACAAAAGCTCTTAGTCTTGACCCTTCTTTTTCCCTCCGGTAAATTTCTAGTTTTGTAATTTCCATAACATTACCTCCTTATGTTGTATTACAATATAATTGTAAAGCATAATCGTAGTTTTTGCAAGCAATTTTTATAAATATTTTATTTTTACATCCCCAGTAATTACATCCCTATAACAAAAGCTCTTTTCTTCTCCATCGGAATAAACTGTAAATAAATTGGGGTATATCTTATAAATAGTTCCCTCTAGTTTATTTACTCTATTTCGCATACCATACACAGAAACCAAGACTTTACTACCTATTTTTTTTCTTATATCTTCCTTAATTATATTTATATTCATTATTCCTCCTTATCTAGGATAACCTACATACATAAGTCCATTACAAATAAGACCACCCATTCCATCTTCTTTATATTTAGTTTTATCTAAAAGTTTTTTTAAATCAATTTCTTTATTCCTTTCCGTGAGTGCCACAGTACTAGCAATAATAGCGGGATCTAACGCATGAATATTAACTCTCTTAGGGCTTGAGGCGAAATTAGCTCCCGCCTTTATTAAAGCTTCATAATTGCTTTGACAAGCCCCGGCAATAATAACTAATTTTTCATGACTTTTTTCATAATTTCTCGCAGTTTTCACAGCTTTAACAAAATATGCCGAATTTTTATAATTTTTTATATCATCTTGGCTACCTTTTTTTCTATAATAAGCATCATGCCCAGTTATTATAAGAATGTCAGGTTTAAACTCTTTTAAAAGTACTGGAAGCTGTTCATATACATTTTTCTCATTTATCTTTTTACCAATAGCCATAATACCATTTCTTTTATAAAATTTAAGGCATCTAGATAAATATTCTTCATCGGAATCAATGTGCATAGCCCGCGGAGGTAAGTAGAAGAAGTCCCCTCGATCTAAGTTATCATCTAGTAAATCCATATCATCAAGACTACCATCTTCACTTATAACTTCTTCTTTTCGCAAATCTAAAAGCTCTGCATCAGCGATAAGCCTATCTTCAACGCCCTTCAAATAATAAACCCCATTCTTTATATTAATAACTCTAAATACAGTATCATTATCATAACTATTTCTAGTTACAAAATCTCCTTTTTCTATATTCAAAATAATTATCACCACTTAATTATATGAAACTCCAACAAAAAAATTACCTTACTTGGTAACTTCTTTATAAATATCAATAAGTATTTCTTCAGATAAACCTTCCGCCCTAACAGTTAAATCTAAATCATACTTACCCAATACTTTAGATGCAAGATCTAAATCATAATAACCATTTAAATTGTTTCTTAAATTCTTTCTTTTTTGTCTGAATGCACATTTCAAAAACTTAAAATATTCTTTTACACAAACATCAGGTCTTTCTTCTCTTGGAATAAAACTTATAACAGCACTTTCTACCTTAGGAACTGGATTAAATGCATATTTACTTACATCACAAACTTTACTTATTTCAAAATAATATTTTAAAACCAAAGTAATATACCCATATTCTTTAGAACCTTCACAAGCCATAAATCTATCAGCAACTTCCTTTTGAATCATAATAGTAAACTTCTTAAATTCTATATCTTCATCAATAATATGCTCAATAATAGGTGTTGTTATATAATAAGGAAGATTACCCACAATATATAAATCATTATACTTAATATTCTTTATATCTTCATGTATATTACTCTTTAGAAAATCACCATATATTATATGTACTTTATCAGATTCTAACCTACTTAATACCGCATTTAAATCAAAATCAAGTTCATAGGCAATTACATTACTGCCTTTATCCTTTAGTTTACTAGTAAGAGCTCCCTTACCTGGTCCAATTTCAATAATTAAATCATCTTGGCAAGCCGAAACTTCATCAACTATTTTATTGATGACTATATTATCTATCAAAAAATTTTGTCCTAAACTCTTTTTCGCTTTCATAAAAAATCCGGGAGGGTTTTATTCCCACCCGCTCCTTAAAACATCATATGTTATCTCGCTTCTTCCAATATATTTTGAAGCATATTCCTCACTTGGAGCAAGCAAATCTAAAGCATAGCCACCAACACCACGGTCAAGAACTATTGCAAATTGTTCTCCTTCGCCAACTCTAGAACTTTTGAACCTAACAATTGAACCACAAGGAATACTCTTACTTGATGCAACAATTTTTACTTCCCCATATTCATAGTCATTATATGTTGTAGTACCATCCTTAATATTATATTTAGGCATACATCCCAAAGTCCCATTACATAATGGACAATTGTAAGCATAACCAGTTAAATCTCCAGTATATGTAGCAATAGGTGTATATTTTATTGTATCTTCAACTTCAATTATCTTCATAGCCATTGTAGTTAAATTTACAGTTTTATTAACATTTTCATTTTCCACAGTAGCAGTTTTTATATTGGAATCAAATTTAGCCACTACAATAGCAAATATAATAATTGACATTCTAACAAAGTAATTTACTACTTTCATTTATTTATCCACTCCTTCTTGGATAACTAAATTATAACATTAATATTTCAATAAAGCAATTGACAATATTTTACATATTTATTTTGAAACATTAATAACAGATGATATAGGTATTATATAATTTTTATCATCAAGTTTCATTAAATTATCATACAAGCAAA
>CAVGEW010000005.1:0-11273 GCA_963628465.1 Agathobacter sp.
TTTCAGCTCAAATAGGCTTAATGTACGTTAGTGACTATGAATTTGCAGCAAGCCCAAGTGCATGGACATTAGTAGGCTATAATTATAGAGATTCAACAAAAGATTATAGTGCGGCCACAAGCATAAATTGGTTATATCTTGGCTCTTATGAATGGCTTGTGTCCCGTAGCTCCGGTACTCCGTGCGATATTCTGTATGTTGACTTGGATGGGCATGTCAGCAGCAAAGACCTCTTAGTCGGCGACAGCTATGCAGTGCGCCCGGTCTTCTATCTGGAGTCCTCAGTTATATATTCCTCTGGTTCTGGAGGTGCCTCAAACCCCATTCGGGTTGTGTAAACTTATGTAAACAAACAAAAAAACTTATAAAAAGTAGATATTCTATATTTACTTTTTTTTTATTCTTTGATACTATATATGTAAGACAGTGGTAAACTGTGGAAGAAAGTGGGGGATAATATGTTACTTGGTGAATTTCATCATAATATTGATGAAAAAGGCCGACTTGTTATTCCAACCAAGTTTAGGGAAGAACTAGGACAAGAGTTTATTCTAACCCGAGGTATAGAAAAATGCTTGTATGTTTATTCTCTTGCGGAGTGGGAAAAACTTGTTGGCAAACTTAATACTCTACCTTTTACAAAAAAAGTAACCAGAACATTTACCCGTTTCTTCTACTCAGGGGCTACTGCCTGTAAGTTCGATGCAACTGGGAGAATTGGTATTACTTCGCCACTTATAAGCTATGCTGGTTTAAGTAAGGAATGTACTGTAATTGGTGTTAATGACCATTTGGAAATCTGGGATACGAGTGCTTTTGAAGAATTTATGAATGCTAATGAAGATGTCATTGAAGAAATTTCCGAAAGCTTATTTGAGGGGGAATAATGATGCATTACAGTGTACTTAAAAATGAAGCAATCGAAGGGCTTAATCTAAAGCCTAATGGAATCTATATTGATGCTACGATTGGCTATGCTGGACATTCTAAAGAAATACTTAAACAAATTCCTGATGGATATCTTTATGGTTTTGACCAAGATGAAAAAGCTGTAGAGTATTCTACTAAAGAGCTAAGTAAGATTGGAAGCAACTTTGAAATCTTTCAAACAAACTTTGTAAATATGAAAGAAACTCTCGGGGATACACTAGTTGATGGTATTATCTTTGATTTAGGTTTTTCATCACCGCAAATAGATGATGAAAAAAGAGGTTTTTCTTTTATGCATGATGGACCTTTAGATATGCGTATGTCTAGTAAAGGAAAAAGTGCTAAGGATATCATAGATACTTATTCTGAAGAAGAACTTACTAATATATTTTATAAATATGGGGAAGAAAGACTTAGTAAAGTAATTGCTAAGAATATTAAAAAAAGATGTAAAGAAGTATATACGACCTTAGAGCTTGTAGATGTAATAAAGGAAGCTACTGGAGCTAATTATTTTTATAAAAATCATCCGGAAAGAAAAATATTTCAGGCTCTAAGAATTGAAGTAAATGATGAATTAAATGTATTAACTAAAGTACTTCCAGATGCAATTGATATGCTTAAAAAAGAGGGAAGAATATCTGTTATAACATTTCATTCTTTGGAAGATAGAATTGTTAAAAATATATTTAAGGATGCATCTGAGGTTGACCCATTAGTAAAGGGCTTGGCAGTTGTGCCAGATGCTTATAAAGCAAAGATAAAGCTGGTAAATAAAAAGCCTATACTTCCAAGTGAAAAAGAACTTGAAGAAAATAGAAGAAGTAAAAGTGCTAAATTAAGAATAATAGAAAGGATTTGATTATTGTGGCAAAAAACAATAAAAAGTTAAAGTTATTAAAAGGGGAAAAAGCAATGTATTTTTTGCTTATGGCATTACTTATAGCTATTCCCATGTTTAATGTTTATACCTCAAGTTTGTTATCTGAAACTAATAATGAAGTAGAAAAGTTAAATAAAGATATTGAAAAACAAGAACTTGTAAATCAAGGCCTTTCTATGCAAATAGATGAACTTGCTAGTTTAGAAAATATCCAAACTATTGCAGAAAATTATGGATTGTCGTATAATAATAGTAATATAAAATCAGTTGGAGAATAGGTGATGCAAAAATGAAAAAAGGAGTAACAGTTAAAATATCAAAGTTTTTAGTTTTAATTGTTGCTCTTTTATTTTGTGGTGTTATTGCTAAGTTATCTTATGTGGTATTAAGTGACACTGTAGATGGTATAAATTTACAAGAAAAGGCGGCAAGCATTTCAACGGTTACGAAGACTTTGTATGCTAGCAGGGGTAGTATTTATGATGTTAATGGGGAAGAACTTGCGAGCACAATTAATTCTTATACTGTTATTGCTTATTTAAAATCTAATAAAACTAATGTTGAGGATAAAGAGACAACTGCGAAAGCTTTAGCCCCAATTTTAAATATGACTGAAGAAAAGTTAATGGAGCTTTTAAATAAAAATTTATATCAAGTTGAACTTAGACCTGGAGGATATGGTATAAGTGAAGTTGTAAAGTCTAAAATAGAAAAGCTAGAACTTCCAGGAATTGATTTTATTAAAAATTCTAAGAAAAGGTATTATAATAAATCAACTTTTGCTTCATACCTAATTGGGTATGCGAAAACTCAAGATGATGGCACAATTACTGGAGAACTTGGTATCGAAGGCTTTTATGATGACATTTTATCTGGTGAGAATGGTTATACTAAATATTTAAAATATACATCAAGTAATTATAAGATACCAAATAGCCCTGAGGAAACTGTTAAGGCTAAAAATGGTTCGGATATATATCTTACAATTGATAGCAGTATTCAGTTAATTGCTGAAAAAGCTGTTAGTACAATGCAAGAAAAATTTAATACAGATTGGGCAGTTTTTACTGTAATGGATGCTACAACTGGTGCCATTGTTGCTAGTAGTACTAGTCCTAATTTTAACCCAAATGATACAAATACTATTAAAGAATATATGAATCCCCTAATTAGTTATCAATATGAACCTGGTTCTGTTATGAAAGTATTTTCTTTTGCATCAGCAATTGAGGAAGGCAAGTATGATGGGGAAGAAACCTTTTTATCAGGTTCTTACACTTTAAAAGACGGCACTGTAATTAGAGACTCCGAAAGAAAAGGCTGGGGAACTATAACTTTCGATGAAGGCTTTGCTAGATCTAGTAACGTGGCTGCTACAACGCTGGCTTTAAGACTTGGCGTTGATAAGTTAAATGGTTATTATACTGATTTAGGCTTTGGTCAAAAGACTGGTATTGAGCTATCTAATGAAGCAATCGGTGATATTGAAATGGTTTATGAATCAGAGCTTGCTACTGCATCTTTTGGTCAAGGTGTAAGTGTTACTGCCATTCAAATGCTTCAAGCTTTAACTAGTATAACTAATGATGGAACGGTTATAAAACCGTATCTTGTTGATAAAATTGTTGATGCTAATGGTAATGTTACATATGAGGGAAAAAGAGAAGTAGTTAAGAAAGTATATAGTTCTAAAACTGTGGAAAAAATGCAAGAATTAATGAAAAAAATGATTGAGATAAATAAATATTGGCATGTTGAAAATGTTAATATCATGGGTAAAACAGGGACAGCTCAGATAGCTTCACCAAATGGAGGTTATCTAACAGGTACGTATGATTACATTAAGTCTTTCGCAGGTATATTTCCAGCGGATAATCCTAAATATATTGTGTATGCTGTTGGTAAAAAGCCGGAGAGCAACCTAAGCGCGTGGGCTAAGGTTATAACTACCGCGATTGAAGAAATAGCTAGTTATGCTAAGCTTACAGAGTCAAAAAGTGATAGTGATTTAACTAAAATTATTACTTTAGATAATTATATAAGTAAGCAAGTTGATATGGCGGTAATGGATTTAGAAAATAAAAAGTTAAAAATTGTTATAATTGGTGATGGTAAATATGTTATTAATCAGTATCCTTTGAAAAATAAAGATTTGCTTTCTGGTGAAAGACTTTTCTTACTTACAAATGGCACTTTGTTTAAGATGGAAGATTTAAGTGGCTGGAGCCTAGGTGATGTTAAAACTTATGCTAGTCTTTTAAATATTAAACTTGAATATACGGGGTATGGTTATGTTACAAAACAATCAATTGAAACAAATGCGATGATTGATACTAAAAATATGGTACTTAGTGTTGAATTAAATAAATAATATGAAAGGTGATTCATTTTGAAAATTTCAATGAAAGATAATATAAAACTTTATAGAAAAGTTGATGAACTAACAAATATAAATTTAGTTTCTAACAAACATTATAAAGATACTTTAATAAATAACACAACTGTTAGAATATATAATGAAAATGCCAGTAAAGTCCTTATTTATTTGCATGGGGGAGGCTGGGTATCTGGTTCGCTTGATACCCACGCTAATTTGTGCTATAAATTATCTAAAGAACTAAATGTATGTGTTATGGCCATTGATTATTTACTAGCTCCTGAACATAAATTTCCAGAGGGCTTAAATCAAATAAATGATGTATGCACAAGTATAGGTTCTAAACATAGTGATGTTTCAATCATGGGCGATTCTGCGGGGGCAAATTTAGCTTTCGCAGTTGCTTTAAAAAACAAAAAACTAAAGTTTAAAGAAGTAATACTTGTTTATCCTGCAACACAAACTGATTATACAAGTAATACTAAATATAAGTCTGTCCTTGTAAACAGTGGTAAAACTATGCTTACAAAAGAATCTCTTAGGGATTATTTATGTCTTTATCTAAGAGGCGATAAAGACTATAAAAATCCTTATGTTAATCTTCTTCGTAATACTTGGTTGTTTGGTTTTCCTAAAACCACTATTATCACTGGCACAAATGACCCCCTTCATGATGAAGGTTTAGCCTTAAAAGAAAAACTTGAAAGATTCTTAGTTCCTGTGAGGCACTTAGATATCGAAGATGCCCCTCATGCTTTTTTAACAAGTTGTTTAAATCATAAATACAAGGATATGGCGATAGAATTTCTAAAGGGAAGTGATACATTTGAATAAATGGTATAGACTAGATAATGCCGCAAAAATATTCCCCCCATCTAAAAGTAAAGAAGACCCTAAAATATTTCGTTTTAGTGTTGCTTTAAAAGAGGATATAAATAAAGATATTCTAGATAAAGCTTTAGAAAAAACTTTGTTAGA
This sequence comes from Agathobacter sp., assembly GCA_963628465.1. Classification (GTDB taxonomy): domain Bacteria; phylum Bacillota_I; class Bacilli_A; order RF39; family UBA660; genus Onthocola_B. Next base: position 5,169 of record CAVGEW010000005.1, read on the forward strand.
ATATCCCATTTTTAAATCTATTCTTAAAAAAGGGATATTCTGGTATTATCTTGAAGAAGTAGATAAATCTTTTAAATCTAGTCTTGAAGATAAATCGCCCTGTGATGAATTTAAAGGAAGTCATCTTTTTGAAGTAACCTATTATAAGAAAAAAATAAATCTAGAAGTAGATCATTCTCTTACTGACGGAACAGGGGCCTTAGCTTTTTTAAAAAGTTTAACTGCAAACTATTTAGATATAACTTATAATATAGTAAATGACGAAGTAATAAACGAAGGAAGTATTAAAGAATCTAAAGAAGATGCTTTTACTAAGTATAAAAGTAATGGTTTTAAAAAGGTTATAAAGGATAAGAAAGCTTATAAAATTAAAGAAAATAAATATATTGAAAATAGACTTAAAGTAATTGAAGGAATAGTAAGTACTAAAAAGGTAAAAGAAGAAGCTAAGAAGTATGATTTAACTATCACAGAGTATTTAACTAGTGTATTAATTAAAAGTATCTTAGATTCTAAGATTAAGAAAAGTAAAAAGCCTATTGTTATAACTGTACCTGTTAATTTAAGAAAGTATTATCCATCATATACAGTAAGAAACTTTTTTAGTGTTATAAATATTACTTATAGTGGTAAAAATAATTCTTTAGAATATATAGCTAAAGTTGTAAAAGAAGAATTTAATAAAAAACTTGATGCTACTAATATAAAAGCTAAAATGAATAGTACTATAACTATTGAAAAGTTATTTATAATAAGACTTGTCCCTGTTTTATTTAAAGACTTAGTATTAAAAATAGCTTATAAAATAGCAAGTGGTTATCAAACTATGACTTTATCTAACATAGGCTCTATATCTATGCCTCGAGGGTATGATAAATATATAGATTATTTTGATGTATTTATAAGTACCGAGAGCATCCAATGTTGTATGTGTTCTTATCAAGATAAGATGGTTATTAGTTTTTCATCTAAGTTTATTTATAGTGAAATAGAAAGAAACTTCTTTAAAACATTAAGTAGTAAAGGTATAGATGTTTGTATTAATACCAATGTATTGGGGGAAGAAAAATGATAAAATGTCAAAAATGTAATGTAGAGATAAATACTTGTGTAAGTATATGTCCACTTTGTAATAATCCTGTTAAAAAATCTAGTGGTGTAGATGTATTTCCTGTGACTATCTTTGATTATAAAAAACATAATTTATTTCTAAAACTATTATTTGCTTTATCTTTGATAGCGTCCCTTATTTCTTTGTTTATAAATTATTCAATAAGTAAAAAAATAAGTTGGGCTTATTTTGTAGTGCTTGCTATAATAAGCTTTTGGCTTACTTTAATCGAAGCTATTCGCGGCCGGAAGAATCTTTGTAAAATGCTATTCTTAGAAATGATTATTATTTTATTTTTATCTTATCTATGGGATAAAGCTACTGACTTTCATGGTTTGTGTCTTAATTATTGTTTACCTTTTTTATGTGTTTTATATATTATAAGTATTTTAATCATACTTCTATTTAAAAGTAAATTTAAAAAAGAATTTATCTTTTATGCTTTAATTAATTCTATTATAGGATTAATTCCTGGTTTACTTATTATCATAGATAAAGTTACTATATTTTGGCCAAGTTATATCTCAGTTATTGTAAGCATAGTAATTCTTGTGTTTCTTTTAGTATTTGATATAAAACAAGTAAAAGGAGAGTTAGAAAGAAGATTTCATATCTAGTTCTAACTTTTTTTATTTAGCATATTCTTATTAATAAAGGGAGGAAATGATATGAACTTTGTTATACCATTTACAAAAGATGTTAAGTTTAAAACTAATATTGCAAAGATATTAAGTATTTCACTTGAACATGATTATACGGCAAGTCAAGAGGAAATCTTAGGTAATTTTACTATCTCTGGGGAATATAAAACTCATGAAGTAAGTGTTAATAAGGAAACATTTCAATATGTATTGCCATTTTCGGTGGATATGTCTTGTAAAATTGATACAGACTCGGTGAGTTTTGAAGTTGAAGACTTTACTTATGAAGTTGTTGATAATGACACACTTAGAGTAAATATTGAATATAGTGTTAAGGCTGATGAAGTTAGGGAAGAAGAACCTTTATTTAAAGAAGTAGATGAAGAAGAACTTGATAACATATTAGATGAATTAGATGAAGAAAAAGAAAGAGAGATATCTGAACCAGTGAAAGAAACTGTGTTAAGTAATATTAATGATAGTGATGAAGTCTATGTAACTTATCATATTTATGAAATGAAAGAAACAGATACTATTGAGGCAATATGCACTAAATATAATGTCACAGATACTGCACTTGGTACCTATAATGATTTAAGTACTGTAACACTTGGGGATAAAGTAATAATACCTGATATAAATGAATAAAAGTCTTGAAATTCTAAAAGCTATTTATAAACCATATAGATACACTATTAAGGGTAAAGCTACTATCATTGAAACTTCAAGTGGGGATTTTCTTATTAAACCTAAGAATAAAGACTTAAATGAATTATATAACTATCTTATTAATAGGGGATTTACTTATTTTCCTAAGTTAATAGATTCATCTAGAGATGAAGTTAATGTCTTTGAATATGTTGAAGATATAACTTTGCCTAAGGAACAAAAATGTGATGATTTAATAGAATTAATAGCTAGTTTACATAATAAAACTAGCTATTTTAAAGAAGTAAGTAATGATAAATTTAAAGAAATATATGATAATATAAAAAGTAATATTAACTATTTAAAAGCTTATTTTAATACTTTATATGAAATTGGTTTTGAAGAAGAATTCTCATCACCTGCGAACTATTTATTTATGAGAAACTTTTATAAGATAGATGCATCTTTAAAATATGCTGAAGAAGAGTTAGATAATTGGTATAACTTAGTTCAAAATGAAAACAAAATAAGAGTAGCTATAGTTCATAATAACCTAGAAATAAACCATTTAATTAATAATAAGTTAATAAGTTGGGATAACTATATAATAGATACTCCTGTGATAGATATAGCAAATCTTTATAAGAAAGAGTGGAATAATATGGATTTTAGTGAAATATTATCCCGTTACATGTATAAGTTTCCTTTACTTTTATATGAAAAGAAGCTTCTTTTTATACTTATTACTTTGCCAGTGGAATGTAGTAAAAGTAGCTCTGAGTTTGAAAGATGTCAAAATATAAGTAATCTTGTTGATTATATCTTTAAAACTGAAGAGTTAATAAGGCCATATAATACGGAAAATGAAGAAGAAAAATAAAAATATTTCTATAAGCAAAATAAATATATTAAATCTAAATGGAAGGATTAAAGTTATAATGGTTTGGTAAAATATTAATACTCCAAGAATAAATAATATTATGATATTTAACCCATTATATAGGCCATTTCTTTTCATATCCTTTCACCTATATTATTATATGAATAAATTGTTATCTTGATATATAAGAGAAAATATGCTATTCTTATGTTGTTATGAAAAAGTTAAAAATAATATATGAAGACAAATATTTAATTATAATAAATAAACCATCTGGTATATACACTATATCTAGGGATAATAGTTATGATTATAATCTATATGATGAAGTAAAGAATTATGTAAAGAAGCAAAATCCTAAGAATAAAATATTTATTGTCCATAGATTAGATAAAGATACCAGTGGTCTTATTTTGTTTGCTAAAAGTGAAGTGGTTAAAAGAAATTTACAAAATAACTGGAATAATGTAGAAAGAAAGTATTATGCCGTTGTGTGTGGTAAAGTAAAAGAGAAGGAAACTTCTTTAAAAGACTATTTATATGAAACTAAGAGTCTAGATGTATTTGTTACAAATAAAAGAGGTAAACTCGCTATTACTAATTATAAGGTTATTGCATGTAATAATAAATATACTCTTTTAGATGTAGAGATTAAAACAGGGCGAAGAAACCAAATAAGAGTTCAACTAGCAAATAGAGGTTATTCAATTCTTGGGGATAAAAAGTACGGAAATACAAAGTATAAGAAAATGATGCTAGAAGCCTATTATTTAAAGTTTATTCACCCAATAACTAGAAAAGAATGTCTTATAACCTTGCCCTTAGATAAAGAGTTTGAAAACTTAACTAAAGGGGCTTGAAAAGGGCTTTTAGATATGTTATAATTGTTTCAATCAGCAAGGATAGAACTTACAACTCTGGAGCTGAATCGTAATAATCGCGTTAAGATAATTAAGTTAAATAAAGGGATGGTACCGTCACAATTGACTCCTTTGATGGACCATTCCTTTTTATTATTAAGGAAGGAAAATGAAATATGACAAATTGGGAAGAATTAAAATGGCGGGGGCTTGTTAAGGATGTCGCAGGTGATGATATTGAAGAGAAAATTAATAATGAAAAAGTAACTTTTTACTGGGGGACAGACCCAACTGCAGATTCACTTCATTTAGGGCATTATAGCTCTTTAATTACGGCTAAAAGGCTTATGAAGATGGGACATAATCCAATACTTTTGTGTGGGGGAGCAACAGGTAGAATTGGGGACCCAAGACCTACGGCGGAAAGAGAAATAATTGAAGTTGATACGTTAAATCAAAATATTGAATGCATAAGAAAACAAATTGATAAAATATTCGAAGGTAAGGCAAAACTTGTCAATAATTATGATTGGTTTAAGGACTATAATTTCTTAGACTTTCTAAGAGATGTAGGTAAATATATAAATGTTAATTATATGCTTAGTAAGGATATTATTGAAAGAAGACTTGAAACTGGTATAACTTATGCAGAGTTTAGTTATATGTTAATCCAAGGTTATGATTTTTTGTATATGTATAAGAATATGGGTTGCACAATGCAAGTTGAGGGTTCTGACCAATGGGGAAATATAACCACAGGTATTGAATTAATTAGAAAAATGACTGGTAAAGAGGCTTATGCTTTTACGATGCCTTTGATACTTGATGCAACAGGCAAAAAGTTTGGTAAAAGCGAAGGTAATGCCTTATGGCTTGATATAAATAAAACATCAAGTTATGAATTATATCAATACTTAATTAATACAGATGATAGTAAGGTTGAAGAATATTTAAAAGTATTTACCTTTTTAACTCCAGATGAAATAATGAGTATTATGAAAAAGCAAAATGAAAACCCTCATTTAAGAATAGCTCAAAAAGCTTTAGTTAAGGAAATAATAACTGATTTACATGGCAAAGAAGAATTTGAAAAAGCTTTAAACATCTCAGAATGTTTATTCTCAGATAGAATTTGGGAACTTTCAAGCGATGAAATAATTGCCAGCATTAAAGCTATACCTACCTTTAATGTAAATGAAAATGAATCTTTGGTAGATGTACTTACAAGTAACAGTGTTGTATCTAGCAAAAGAGAAGCTAGAGAAATGATTACATCTGGTGCGATTAGTATTAACAATAAAAAAATAACTTCTTTAGAAAAAATAATTACTAAAGAAGACGCTATAGATAATAAAGTATTACTTATTAAAAAAGGCAAAAAGAATTATTACCTAGGCTTAATTAAATAAATTAAAACAATATTAAAAAGGGTTTAAAACCCTTTTTAATAATAGACATAACTAGTTAATTTAACCGCTTGTGGTTAATAATATATAGCTATTAATTGATACAATTACCCATAGGAGGTTAACTTATGAAAGTTAATGAAGCTGTATCAATTAAACTAGTAAATATATGTAAAGAACGGAATATCTCAATTAACAAACTTGCTACAATTAGTTGTATTACTCAAAGTACAATAGAGAACATAGTTAATTGTAATTCTAAGAATCCCAAGCTTTTAACTATAGTTAGAATTTGTGATGGTTTAGGTATTAGTTTAAAAGAGTTCTTCGATGATGAACTATTTAATAGTTTAGATAGGGAAGATTAATTTCTCTATTTTTGTGATAAAAACAACCATATGTGGTTGTTTTTTGATTTGAAGTATGGTAAACTAACGTTGTATAGTTATATGATAGGAGTGGATACATACATGAAACAAGATAGAAAATCATCAATTTTAACAATAATAGCAATAGCAACTTTAGCCTTATTTATAGGAGGAGCAACATATGCTTATTT
>CAVGEW010000006.1:0-15149 GCA_963628465.1 Agathobacter sp.
ATTAAAAGTATATTCACTTGTTGGCCAACTACTTTGGGTAGTCTTTTCATACTCACCAGAACCTGCAGATGTTTCAAGCATCATAGATAAAGTATTTTCCCCTACTATTTGTTCTGATGCATTAGATGAATAATCTTTTTCTTTAAAAGAGGATTCTTCCTTTTTAAAATTAATACTTACTAGTACTCCAATAAAGATTAAAACTAATAATGCTATTGTAATTGTAACTTTCTTTTTCATACTATCCTCCATATGTCTTGTTTCAAGACTATTCTTAAGATAATTATATGTCTTTATTCAAGACATGTCAAGTAATTTTAATTAAAAAATGGGATAATCTACTTGAGGTGTTAAAATATGATAGGGAAGATTCTAAAAACAATGCGAAAATCAAGCAAATTAAGTCAAGAACAAATAAGTAGCTTAGTTGGATATGCTAGAAATACCATATCACAATATGAAACAGGCACTATTGAACCAGACTTTAAAACAATAGAAAAAATAGCCAATCATTGTGGCTATGAAATTCTATTTGTAAATAAAGAACTAGGTATTACCCTAAATAGTAAAAATATAGGTAGAAATGAACTTTAAATAATTAATAGAAACAGAAAAACTGATAGAAACCATCAACCATTAACTCCGTGGTTCCTATCAGTTTTTATATTAACATAAACACATGTCACTATCAAGTAAATATTTATGTTCATCATAAATTTTAGCAATATCTTCTTTTAACTTCTTTATATTATCATTAAAATTATTATATTTCAAATTTTTTAAAGTTATAAATATTGTAGGATAAGAGTTCATTTCTAAAATGTAATCTTCACCACAAGACATTATATTTAAACCTTTAAATAAATCTTTACTATCTAAATTAATATCAAAATAATATTTAAGCATACTTAGACTTAACGTTTTACCAAATCTTCTTGGTCTTGTGATTAAGCAAACATCACTCCCATCATCTAGAATATGTTTTATCAAAAGAGTTTTATCTACATAAAAATAATCATTATCTATAATTTTTTTAAAATCTTCAACCCCAACAGCAATTTTTTTTGACATAATTATCCCTCTTTTCTTATGTAGTAATTATACTATAAAAGACACAGTTAACTGAACGGGCTCCTCATTTTATCCGAATCGGTGTTGACGCTGCTATAAAAATAGACATATTTATAGTTGGTATGGCTGTACCTGCAGAATCGGTACCATTTGCCATGTCGCATTGGCTATTTTGCTTGAAAAACTACGTTACTTTTTATTTACTATTAAATCTTTTATATAGTCCATGAAGTCTTTTTGACTCATTGTCGTAGTTTCACTACTTCCAAATAATCTAAAACTTATTTCTTTGTTATCTACTTCTTTTTGACCTAATATTAATGTAATAGGTATTTTCTTTATTTGACTTTCTCTCATTTTATAAGATAGTTTTTCTTCTCTTTCATCAAGAGTTGTTCTATAACCAGAAGCTTTTAACATATTATATACTTCTTTAGCATACTCTAAATGATATTCATTATTAACTGGTATAACATTTATGCCTACTGGTGCAAGCCAAAGTGGTAAAGCACCTTTTGTTTCTTCTAAAAGCATAGCTATAAATCTATCAAGAGAACCTAGTATAGCTCTATGTATTACAACTGGAGTTTTCTTTTCCCCACTTGCATCTATATAGAATAAATCAAATCTTCTTGGTAGTAAGAAATCTAGTTGAACAGTAGATAAAGCTACTTCATTACCAACAGCAGGTTTTACTAAAATATCAAGTTTTGGTCCATAAAAGGCAGCTTCTCCTTTTACTTCAACATAATCTATACCTATATCATTTAAAACTTTTCTAAGTGCATCTTCAGCATTGTTCCACATATCATCATCTTGGAAATATTTTTCTTTATCTTCAGGGTCTCTAAGTGATAAACGGCAAGTATAATTTTTAAAACCAAAATCTTTATAAACATCTAAGATTAAATCTAGAACACCTTTAAATTCAGTTTCGATTTGTTCAGGAGTTACAAAGATATGAGAGTCATTTTGGGTAAAACATCTAGCTCTTTCAATTCCTTTGACAGCTCCCGCAGCTTCATATCTAAAGTCATTAGCTATTTCCGCAATTCTTATTGGTAAATCTTTATAAGAATGCAAGAAATTCTTATACATTACCATATGATGAGGACAATTCATAGGTCTTAGTACATAAGATTCATTATCTAATTCCATCGCCGGGAACATATCATCTTTATAATGATCCCAATGACCTGATGTTTTGTAAAGTTCAACACTACCTAAATCTGGGGTATGAACATGACTATATCCATACGCTATTTCTTTATCAGTAATATAGTTTTGAAGAGTTCTCCATAAAGTATAACCATTTGGAAGCCACATAGGAAGTCCTTTTCCTACTAAGTCAGAAAGCATAAATATTCCTAAGTCCTTGCCTATCTTCCTGTGATCTCTTTCTTTAGCTTCCTCAAGTTCTTTAAGGTGAGCATCTAAGGCTTCTGGAGTATCAAAACAAACTCCATATATTCTTTGAAGCATATGATTCTTAGCATCATTTTTCCAATAAGCCCCACTTACTTTAAGGAGCTTAAAGTTTTTTAACTCTTTAACAGTTTCTACATGAGGTCCACGGCAAAGGTCAGTAAAATCCCCTTGCGTATAACAAGATATAACTTGTTCATCTTCATCCATCCTAGAAATTAAATCTAATTTATAAGAATCATCCTTGAACATATCTAAAGCTTCTTCTTTACTTAGTTCGTGTCTAACTATTCTTTTTCCATCTTTAGATATTTTCTTCATTTCTTTTTCTATGATAGGTAAATCTTCTTCATTTAGCGTTTTACCTCCAAGGTCTATATCATAGTAAAAGCCTTCTTCAATAACAGGTCCAACCCAAAACTTTGCTTCGGGATATAAATGCTTAACAGCTTGGGCAAGTAAATGAGCACATGAGTGGTTCATAACACTTAATTTTGCATCTTCTTTAATATTTATCATTTTCTTCCTTCTTTCTTAAAATAAAAAAAGATGGTGTGCAAGGAGTCTTTAAAAGACGGTACCATCCTTTTATTAACTTAATTTTGATAACGGTTTTTTAACCGGAGCTTATTAGCCCTCTTGGAAAGTAGTAATTAATAAGACTTTTGTTAGTTTACACCTTCCACTAACTCTCTAGCCAAAAAAGCGTTTATTAATCATGTCTTTCCGCATCGATTTCTTCTTTATATTATCATATATTCATATGTTTATCAAGTAGAAATTTCTAGATTCTGTCAAATCATAAACAAAAAATCAATTAAATTATTAAACTTATCAAAGTGGAAAAAGACAATAAATAAAGCTCCTGCTAGAAATGGTCCATAAGGAAATTCGTGCCTTTTCATAATTTTAACACTTGCTAAAGCATATGGTAATGCTAAAAAGGTAGATAAAACAACTGCTACGAAAGCTAGTTTAAAATCTAAAACTAAGCCCATTAAAAACGCAAACTTTATATCTCCCCCACCTAGGGAATCTTTCTTTAAAATAAGGGTACCTAACTTTTCTACTAAAAGCATAACTAAAAATAAAATTAAACCTGATAAAATACTTAGTATTGTGCTTTTTATATCAAAATAAATTAACTTAAATATAATAATTAAAATAATACTTGCTATAAGAGGGGAATCTAAGATAATCATGTATTTAAAATCAGATACAAAAATAATAATCATAAGTGATACTATAACAAGGCCTACTAAGTAACTATAACCAAACGGAAAATAAATACTAGTAAGCATAAATAAAAGAGCTGTTATAAGTTCTACAATAAAGTGTTCACTACTTATTTTACTACCACAGCACTGACATTTGCCCCTTTGAAATATATAAGATAACAAAGGAATTAAGTTATACCATTTAAGCACTTTTTTACAATTATCACACCTACTTCTAGTTTTAACAACATCCTCACCCTTAGGAAGCCGCGTAGCTAAAACAAGATAAAAAGAGCCCATGATGGCGCCTAAAACAAAAGATATTATTTTCACAAAAACCCTCCTTAACTATTTTGAATTGATGCATATAAGCCATACATTGGCATAATTACAGAAATAATGATACCACCGACAACAACAGCTAGAAACGAAATCATAACTGGTTCCGCAAAAGACTTTAAAGTATTAATCTTATTTTTATACATACCTTGATAATAATCACTTACCTTTTGCATCATTTCTGCTAGTTCTCCAGTAGATTCCCCTGTAACTATCATATAATAAGCAACATCAGGGATAGCCCAGTGGTCTTTAAAGGCTTCACTTATCTTTTCCCCTTTTACAATATTTTGAATTGTTTTATATAAAATAGCTTTATATATTTCATTGTTAGTTATCTTACTTAAAATATCCATACTTTCGGTAATAAAGACATTATTTCTAAGAAGTGATGCAAAGGTTTTACTAAAGATAGTAAGTTCTTTATATATAATTACGTCTTTAACCGTAGGTATTTTCATAAGCATTATTTGGATAGTTGTTCTAAATGCTTTAACATGTTTATAAAGAAGTATAAAAGTTATTATAACTAATCCAACGAATATTAAGATAAAATACCAATCATTTTTAATAAATTTACTTATGTCTAACACTACCTTTGTTACACCAGTTATTTTAGCATTTTGCTGTTCATAAATCTTTTCAAATTGAGGTACTACATAAACTAAAATAAAGGTTACAACTATCATAGAGAAAAAGAAGACAATTATAGGATATGTCATAGCATTTATCATTTGTTTCTTTGTTTCATCTATTTCCGTATAGTAAGCCGCCATATCATCTAGGGTTTCAATCAAAGTTCCACTTGCTTCCGCTGCTTTAATCATATTAATAAGAAGAGCAGGAAACATGTTTCCTTGCTTTTCTAAAGCTGTAGAAAAATTTTCCCCTAAAGTTAACTCATAACTTATAGTTTTAAAAGCTGTAGTTCTTGATTTATTTCCTTTCATTTGGGAAGTTAATATCTTGATAGACTCATTTAAAGTAATACCTGCTTTTATATAAGTAGATAACTGAGTAAGCCAAAATATCAAATCTTTCGTAGACATTTTCTTTCCTAAAATAGAAGAATCTTTAAAAGCAAAGTCTATAAAACTAGATGTTTTTATAACATAAACATCATATCCTTCATTAAGTAAATAAGCATTAATATCTAGTTTACTTAAACCATTCATAGTTCCAGTAATAATCTTCCCTTTATTATCCCTAACCTTGTAATAATACACATGAGGCTCTTTACTTCTTGTTGCCCCCGCGCTTTGTAAATCTATCAAAAGATTTTTCTTTTCTTCTTCTAATTTAGCTAGTGTTTTAGCACTATATTTATAAACTTTTTCTTTTTTCTTCTTTTTCTTAGTTCTTTCATATAATTTATCTTCTTCAGTTAAGAATGCTTGCTTTGCCCCTTGATATGTTTTATCTACTTGATAACTAGCTCCATTGTAAAGGTCTTTCCACACATCAAAAACAAGGTACTTTATACCTACGAAAGCATACTTAAATATATTTATCAAAACAGCAAATGGATTAAATTTATTTTGTTTAACACTTTCTGCATTCATTATATACACCCTTTACTATAAATAAGTATAACAAATTTCTGGGAATAATACAATCAAATATTGCAACTTTTTTCATATATTAATGTAGGTGATTTAAGTGTTAAATACAAGTTCTCTTAGTCTTTCTAAGGTTTTATCAGGTATTTCCAAAGGGCTTGGTATAGTAAATCAAGCTATACCTATTTATAAAGAAATTAAACCAATGATGGAAAGTGCGCGAAAATTTATAAACATAGCTAAAGAATTTAATAAAACAACTACAAGTAAAATAATTGATGTAACACCTAAAAAAGAAGTAACAAGTTCAGTTACTTCAAATACTTTATCAAACCAATCTAATCCTATTTTCTTTCAATAATATTTATATATTCTAAATATTTTTTATCATGGGACTTATCATATATTTTTTTATACTTATTAAGTAAATATTCCTTATATTCAGGATTATTACTTTTACCTACGAGTTTATCATACTCACTTAGATTATCTTTCCCTTTTTCGTATTTAATTATATCATAAAATATATTATTATCTTTTAAGGTTATTTCCTTTATTATTTTATAACCAATACTTTGCATGTACTCTCTCAAGTAATCAACATTTTTATGACTAGATATAATTAACTTATTAGGTAATTTTTCCGTATCTAGAATTTTTATTATAGTATCTGTACCCATACCAGAGATAACTGCGATATCAAAGTCATTAGCAAGGTTTTTAAAGCCATCACTTTCTATAAGTTTTATTTTATCATCTAGATTATGCTTCATTAAATTAAGTTTTGCATATTCCAAAGCATTACCCGATATATCACTAGCAACAATATTTTTAGTTATTCCTTTTTCATAAAGATATATAGGTAAATAAGCATGGTCTGTGCCTATATCTACGATAGATGCATCTTTATCTACTAAAGAAGCTAGGACTTTGATTCTTATCATTCTTCAAGAAAGTCCTTTAGTTTTTTAGCTCTTGATGGATGTCTTAGTTTTCTTAAAGCTTTAGCTTCAATTTGTCTAATTCTTTCTCTTGTTACATTAAACTTTTTACCAACTTCTTCAAGGGTATGACAAGTTCCATCTAAAAGGCCAAATCTAAGTTCTAAGACTTCTTGCTCTCTTGCTTGAAGACTCATAAGCACTTCTTTAATTTCTTCTTTTAATATTTCGTTTTCTGTATATTCTTCAGGTGATAAACTAGACTCATCTTTTAGAAAGTCACCTAAATGAGAATCATCTTCTTCCCCAATCGGAGTTTCAAGTGACACTGGTTCTTGACTTATTTTTAAAACTTCCCTTACTTTATCAACACCTACACCCATTTTTTTAGCTATTTCTTCTTCACTGGGTTCTCTGTTAAGTTCAAGCGTTAATTGTCTTTGAATTCTACTCATTTTATTAATTGTTTCAACCATGTGAACAGGAACTCTAATAGTTCTCGCTTGGTCTGCGAGAGCTCTTGTTATAGCTTGTCTAATCCACCATGTTGCGTACGTTGAAAATTTATATCCTTTATCATAATCAAACTTTTCAACTGCCTTCATAAGGCCAATGTTTCCTTCTTGAATTAAATCTAAGAATAAAAGTCCCCGGCCAACATACCTTTTGGCAATTGAAACTACCAAACGAAGGTTAGATTCAGCCAAAATTCTTTTTGCTTCTTCATCGTTTTGGGCAACTCTTTGTGATATTTCAGCTTCTTCCTCCATTGATAAAAGAGGAATTCTACCTATTTCTTTTAAATACATTCTAACTGGGTCATCAATATTTACATCTTTCGTAATGTCTTCATCACTTAATATTATTTCTTCCTTTTCTTCTTCCTTAATTCTAGCTTCCCCAATTCCGCTGTCAACGTCAGCTTCCGCTACAATAGCAATGTTGTTTTCCACAAGCTTGTTATACAAATTATCTAAGGCATCACTATCTATTTCAAGCCCCTTTAGCTCTAACGCTAATTCTTCATAGGTTATAAAACCTTTTTCTTTACCCTTTGTTATAAGAGTATTTTCTCTTTCTTCCAAAGTTTTAATTGCTTCCATTATTAACACTTCCTTTTTAATTCAATTAACTTTCCTAGTAATATTTCTTTTTTACTCGGATCCAGTTCCAAAGCTATTTCTTCTTTTAGCTTGGCAATTTTTTCTTCTTTATAAATATTTAATATAGCATTTACACACGAAGTAAACTCATCATCATTTATAGAAGTATTCCCATTTTCACTCAAAATTATTTGTAAAAGTTCGTATTCATCTTCCCTATTCATTACATAAGTGGTAAAATCCGCTACATTAATATTTCCCTTTTCTTTAGCATAATATTCTATTTCACTAGCTAAAACTCTTTCCATCCTTTCTTTAAAGTACCCAAGACTATTTTTATAGATACATATATACTTTACATCCATAAGCATATAGAATAGCACTTTATGACTTGCTTTATGATACTTTGATATTTTAACAGGTTTCTTTATCGTTACATTCTCTTCCTTTTTCATAGGAACTTTCTTCAAACTCTTTTTTAAAACATCAACATCAATTTGATAGTCCTTGCTTATTTTAGATACAATTAACTCTTTTGTCAAGTCATCTTCATCATTTATACTAGCAATTACTTCTTTAACATAGGCAATCATATCTTCCATATTATTTAAATTCTTATTATTTTTTAAAATTTCTATCTTAAAATCAATATATTTTAAAGCATTATTGATATTATTTTCCATGGCTTTAAACCCAAATTTTTCTAAGTATTCATCTGGGTCTTTAGCACCGCTTAATCTAACTACCCTGGTATCAATCCCACTTTGTTTTAAAGTTTCACCATTTTTAATTGTTGCCTCTAACCCAGCATTGTCATTATCAAGCATTAAGACAACAGGCACTTTAAGTCTTTTCAAAATATCAATTTGTTCACTTGATAAGGCTACCCCCATAAGTGCTACGACATTTTTAAATCCTTTAGCGCTCATCTTTATCGCATCCATATTGCCTTCAACTACAATCACACTACGCATTTCCCTAATATAGTTTTTAGCATTATGGTAATTAAATAATAAGCTGCTTTTCTTAAATATTTCTGTTTCCTTTGTATTTAAATATTTTGCTGTATTATCCTCATTATTATATATCCGACCAGTAAAGCCTACAGTCTCCCCTTTAAGATTCTCAATTGGAATCATAATTCTATTTATAAAGGTATCATATATACTTGCCCCCATTTTATTAATAAGACCAAGTTTATCTAGAGAATCTATATTCCATCCTTTCTTACTAGCTAATTTATAAAATGTATCTTTATCACTTGTTGCAAGACCTAGTTTAAATTCTTTTATTATTGCATCATCAATACCCCTTTTTTGTAGATATTCCCTTGCAGGAATACCCTCTGTAGTATTAATATTATTAACAAAATATTTACTAGCATATTCATATATTTCATAGTCAAGTTTATTTTTACTTTCACTATCAACAGTAAAATTTTTAATATCTAAGTTATACCCTATTTTGTCTGCGACTATTTTAACAGCTTCCACAAAAGAGATATTTTCATACTTCATAACAAAGGTAAAAACATTCCCACCAGTACGGCAAGTAAAACAGTTAAATATTTGCTTTTCTGGCGAAATAATCAAGCTCGGAGAATGGTCATTATGAAAAGGACATAAAGAGACATAGTTCTTCCCCTTTTGGGTAACAGTCAAATAACTAGATATAATATCTACAATATTTGCTTGACTTCTAATTTCATTTAATTCTTCATCTTTAATATAAGCCATAACATACCCCTTCATCCCCTTTGTTAAAAATCGTAACTATTATATCACTTTTTAGACTCCAATGCAAACAATTTTACACATATTTTGTAACTTTTTTTGTCGAAAATGTATTGAAATCATTAAAATTATATGCTATTGGGTATTTAGCAAAGAAAATTGCATAAAATAAAAATAGGAAACATTCAATTTTACAGTGTTGAGTGTTAGCCTTTATAATTAGTTACACCCAATCAAGCTTGATTGGGTATTATTATTCTTATAATAAATCTATCTAAGAATTATATACTCATAAACCATACTTACTATGCACGTACTTAAAGCCATACCATAATAAGGGCTTACAAATTTACATAAAATAAAGCCTAAAGCACCTATAACTAAGCCATAAAAAACCATATTTTTCTTTAAAACTGGACTTTTATCTGTTATACTTGCAATAAACAAAAGAGTAAGAATTATATTACCATTAGTTAAAAAAGTATACTCTTTAAATACAATACTAAGTATGATAAGACTAAATAAACCAGATATACTTACGAAATACTTATGATTGTTAATAAGAGATAGTACTATAAATATAGTTAAACCTAAGACAATAGATGTTGAGCCTATTCCGCCAATATTTCTACCCCATAAAAGATCCCAGGTAGTAAAAAAGTATTTACTTGTATTATCTATATCAACACTAAAGGATGCGAGTAAAGATAAGAAAACTATTAACAAAGATACATTATAAAACTTACGAAGTAATAAACAGATAAATACTACAGCAAAATAAACCAACAAATTAATATTATAAGGACAAAACAAAGGTAATAAGAATAAACTTAAAAATATTAAATCAAATCTAAATTCTTTTTTAAGTATTTTATTAGTTATAAAGTATGCTAAAACAGATAAAATAACTAGATAAAATATCTTAAACATACCAAGTATATCAGAATAATCATTTATATATAAAAGAATACCATTTTTATAAAAACCATATATATACAAAGGTAATAAACATATAATATACTTTATTACATAGCTTTTTAAATCATTTTTATCATGAATATACATATTACTTCAACCTTTCATTTAAATTTATATAACTTGGGCAAATATAGGTACATAATCCACAATGAATACATTTATCTTTATTCTTAAAATTTAATGGATTTACCCCAAAAGGACAAACTTTTATACATTTACCACATCTTATACATTTATCTTTTATAATAGTTTTACTTTTCATTATATTAATAGATTCTACATCTTTAGTTATAACAAAATTATCTATATTATTTATTTTAAAACCATTCATTAATCCATTTATTATATAAATAGAATCTGATTCTATATCAATATATTTATCTAAGACTTCTTTTAAAGATGTATTTATTTTAACTCTTAGAACTTTACTTTCTTTTATACCATTACCTGAGATAGTAATTATTTTTGTCGTAGCGACTTTACCCTTAAACAAGTTATATATTTTTATAATTTCATCTACTTTTAAATATAAAGTATTACCCTTTAATTTAAGATACTTATTTAAAATATCGTTATTTTCTAAGAGATATTCATCATTTACAAGACTTAACTTAATCTCAGGGTAACTACCTAATACATTTAGACAGTCATCTATTATAAATTGTTCTGTATTTTTTAAAATAAGCATATTGTTACTACATTTATATATATTTAAAAGTTTAGAAAAGAAGTCTAGAATATCAGTGATATTTTCTTTTAAAAGAAAAATTTCATTATAAACATATGGATTATCATTTAAAGCAGATACCACTATATTATCAAAAGATTTACTACTTTTAAATTTATCAAACAATACTTTATCTTTTTCAAGTAGTTTAAGAATATTCGGAATAGATATTCTTAATTTAGAAGTACTTTCTTTAAAGTATTCACGATAGTCATTTTGAATAACTAAAGTTGTTTTTGTTTTTCCCATGACATTACATTTTTTTATACCTAGGACTTTACCAGATACTGAGGATACTTCATTATCTGCAAGTAGTCCATTTTTATAGACATAGTCACCATCTTTAACATATATTTTAGAGGCAGACACATAGATATAGTCAGGGTTTAAAAAATACGTTATATTTTTATTTATTACTATATTTTTATCTTTATTTAGTATCATCTTTATCCCTACTTTCTAAATATTTTTTTAAATTAATAGCTATAGCTTCAGGCAATATTTTTGTTAAGTCATCTAAAGGAGCATCTTTCATTTTTTTAATACTTCCATATTTTTTGATTAATTCTTTTTTTCTCACGTTACCTATTCCATCAATATTATCAAGAATACTTCCAATTGAACCTTTATCTCTTAAAGTTTTATGATAGGTTATGGTAAAACGATGGACTTCATCTTGGATTCTTGTTAGGTAGTGAAAGACATCACTAGATTTAGGTATATCTATTACTTGCAAGGTATCACCATCAACAAGTTCACTAGTTCGGTGGTGGTTATCTTTTCTAAGCCCACATACCTTGATATTTAAGTGAAGTTCATCTAAGATACTTTGACAAGCATTTATTTGGCTTACTCCCCCATCTACAAGTATTAAATCAGGCATTTCTAAAGAATCTACCATACATCTATAGTATCTTCGATAAATTACTTCTCTCATGGTATTGTAATCATCATTTTTATCCACACTTACCTTATATTTTCGATATTCATTTTTACAAGGTTTACCATTTTTAAAAACAACCATTCCTGAGACAGCATATGTTCCAAAGAGATTTGAGTTATCAAAAGCATCTATTCTATTTAAAACAGATAGATTTAATAAATTTCTTAACTCATCATTTGCAAGTACACTTCTTTTTTCATCATTTTTAATCATAACAAGTTCTTGTTCTAAGGCTATCTTAGCATTTTCCCGAGCCATATTAAGTAAATTATTTTTCTTTCCTTTTAAAGGAATTACAACTTTAGTACCTAATATATTACTTAGTATTTCGGTATTTAAATCCTTTTCTACAAGTATTTCTTTAGGTACTTCATGTCTTTGATAAAACTTTAAGATATATGAATTTACTTCATCTAAAATATCACTTATTAAATAGAACTTATCATTATTACCTCCGACTATTTTACCATTTCTTAAAAATAGTATTTGGACAGACACTATACCTTCATCTAAGTAATAAGAAATTACATCTCTATTTATATAATCATGAAGTTCAACCTTTTGTTTATCTAAGACTACTTTAATATAGTCTAGTTCTTTTTTTAACTCTAGAGCTTTTTCAAAGTTAAGAGTTTTACTAAACATTTCTATCTTAGTCATTATTTTATCAATAAGCATCTTATCATTGCCCCTTAGAAATTCCAAAATTTCTTTTTCCATAGTATCTATTTTTTCTTTATCTACCTTTCTAGAGCAATACCCAAGACACTCCCCAATGTGATAGTACAAGCATACATCTTTAGGCATTCCCTCACACTTTTTCAAAGGATATAACCTATTTATAAGATTAACTATCTTTTTAGCAGCATATGCATTTGGGTATGGTCCAAATAATAGTTTTTTATCTTTCTTTTTAATACTTAAATATCTAGATACTTTAAGTTTTGGATAAGGCTTACTTATATATTCAATGTAAGGATATGATTTATCATCTTTAAGTAATATATTATATTTAGGGTTATATTCTTTGATTAAATTTAACTCTAGAATAAAGGCTTCTTGTTCAGTTGAAGTAGTTATGTAAGTAAAGTCTACGACTTCACTAACCATTTTGGCTGTTTTACCAGTTACATTACCTTTGAAATAACTATTTACTCTTTTATATAAATCTTTAGCTTTACCAACATATATAACAGTATTATTTATATTACGCATTTGATAAGAACCAGGTTTATGAGGAATAGTTTTTAGCTTTTCTTTTAACATAAGTTGCCTCCTTTAAATATATTATACTACAAAAATGTTTAATTTTAAGATATAATATTACTTGAAAGGAATATTTTATGAAGTTAATAAAGAAAAATCAAATCGAAGTAAAAAAATCTAAGTTTATTGCTTATTTTTATGAAATAGAAGATATTTTAGAAATAAAACCTATTATAGATTCTTTAAGAAAAGAACATAAAAAAGCTAAGCATATTGTATATGCTTACAAATATCAAAATACGGCAGGAAAAACTAATGATAAAGAACCAAGTGGTACTGCTGGACTTCCCCTTTATAATTTACTTGAGGCAAATAATTTAAATGACAGATTACTTGTAGTTGTAAGATACTTTGGCGGAATAAAGCTAGGAGCCAGGCCTTTATCAAGAGCATATAAAAATGCAGGAGTTAGTGTAATAAACTAACTCCTGCCTTATAATAACATATACACGAATACGGCGAGTAGAGGACGTACGTATATCTCACTATCCATATACTTTGTTTAGGGCATAAACCCAAGGGTAATCTTTAAGATTACCCTTTTTGAAACAAAACATTTTGGTCTTACATCAATTATACAACTTGAATGCCAAAGAGTTGTTGATAGCTTTTGCGCCCCTACCGCCTCGTCAGCAGCTATCCGCTGCTTCGCGGCAGATATTTCACCACCAAGTTTATTCAAACCCCTACACTCCGAACGTAGGTTTGTTGTGGGTTCGCCTAGTTCCTTAGTCGGCTCTAGTCTCGCTCATTTCTTAGCCTAGTCTTATCGGATTGCTTGAGCTCCCTTCCCCGCCTGAATATATGGCCAATGACTCCAGATAGAAGACCGGCCGAACCGCAAAGTTGTTTATGTTAATATAAAAACTGATAGAAATGTCAAAGTTAAAAGTTGATAATTTCTATCAGTTTTTTCTCAATTTTGTTATACTTATACTATCTCATAATAAATAAGGAGTTGATATAAGTATGAGAAAAGATATTACGGTAGAAAAATTAACGCTAGGAGGTGAAACATTGAATAAAAGCGAATTAGCTAGACGCTATAATTGTTGCTGGGAGACAATAGATAGGAGATTTAATCCTGAAAAATACAAAAAAGATAAAAAGAAAAGGATTTATACTTCTATACTTGACCCGTATAAATGTATTATTGATGCAAAACTTGAAATTGAGAATATATCTGCAATGGCAATTTATACTTTATTGAAAATCAAATATGATTTTCAAGGAAAATATGGAATAGTAAGAAAGTATGTTTCTGAAAAGAAAGAAAAAATCATTTCAGAACTGACAATAAGGTTTGAAACTATAAAGGGTTATCAAGGACAAGTGGACTGGAAAGAAAAATTAAAATTACATGATGCAAGTGGCAATGAGTATGTAGTTAGTATTTTTCTTATAGTACTAGGTCATTCAAGATATAAATATATTGAATTAACATTTGACCAAACACAACCTACATTGTTCAACTGTTTAACAAATGCATTTAAATATTATGGAGGAACACCAAAGGAAATATTATTTGATAATATGAAAACTATCGTTGATAGAGCCAAAAGTGATTTTAGTCAAGTAGTAATAAATTCAAAGGCTATGCAATTTTCTAGAGATGCAGGATTTAAAATAATTACATGTAGACCATATAGACCTAAAACTAAGGGTAAGGTTGAAACGCTAGCCAAGATTATGGACAGATTAAAAGCATTTGATTATGAATTTAATGACAAAAATGATTTAATACAAATTGTTGAAAAATTAAATTATATATTAAATTACGAAGAGAAATCTCAAGCTATTGATGATTATCCCATTAATTATTTTGAAAAAGAAAAAGAACATTTAAC
>CAVGEW010000007.1:0-23194 GCA_963628465.1 Agathobacter sp.
CAGAAATGATAAAGTTTTTCCATAATGACAACTGGAAGGAAGAATCCGCAGAACTGCGTGGCCGTGAAGAAGGCCTAGAACTTGGACGCGAGGAAAATAAGCTTGAAACTGCCAAAGAAATGTTAAAAAGCAATTGTGATATTAATTTCATAAGTAAAATAACTAAGTTATCTATTCCTAAGATTAAAACTTTATTATAAAGTTCAATTTACATTAAATAAATATTAGTTTTAGTTATGCCATAAGGCAAAATTTATAAAAAATATGGAAAAGAAACAAAAATAACAAGAGACTAAATATTTGTTAATGCTGTTAACCATACCATTAAGAGATGATATGGTTTTTTAATTGGTAAAAACTCCCCAGCCATTTACAACGGTTCTACCTTTAGGTATCGGAATTCCCAAGGCATTTTTAGGTGAATTTAAAAGTTTGCCATTAACCACTAGCTGAGTACTAGCTCCGCCATCTAAATTAGCCGCAGTCGTAGCGCCATACTTTTCTAAAACGTCAATTCCTTCATCGAAAGTGATTCCAGAATATGATTGACCATCCGTAATCAAGAATAACATAATGCCGTCATCTCTTTGGGCTATCATATTTCTTGCTGCTCTCGTAGTTTTTAGATTAGTTTGTCTTTGGCCATCAATAATTAAGAAAGGACCAAATTCTAAACCATCTCTCATCCCCATTTCAACAGCCTTTTCCCCTGTAGCGTGCACAAGCATTAACTTATTATCATTACTCATGCCTATTATATCGGATTCGTTGCTATGAGATTTATAAATAACTTTTCCATTTTCAATTATATATCCAAAAGGAATATCTTTGCTAACTTTTCCATCATCATAAAATCCACCTCCGTTAACACCAATCACAGCCCCATATCTTTTTGCCATATCAGTAATTGTTTCTTTTCCATCATTATTAGCTGTCTTAAAAGCTTTGCATTTCATAATATGAACATCACTAGAATCGTACACAACTACAAGCCAGCCTTTATTACCTGCCACATTAATATCTATAACCTTATAATCTTCATTATCCCCTTTATTTAAAATATCTGAGTCATATTTATTATCATAAACTTTTTCTTCCTTAGTACTTGTTATTAAACTATTATCAAACTTAATCGCATTATAATTAGAAGTTTCTTTACTTGTCTTTATTTTAAACCTTCTTTCAAGTAGTATACTCTCAATTTCACCACTAAATATAACTGTTAATATCAATGCCATTGATAAAAACAAATCAACAGCTAATATTATCTTTGTCTTTTTCATTTTCCACCTTCTTTATAAACATATAAATCATTTTCTTTTACAAAATTATTTACTTCTTTTTTATCAAGTTTTATCACATATCTAATTTTATGTATTGTATCTTTATCCCCAAACACAATTGGATTATTGTATACTAAATCAAATCCATTTATATTATCATTTAAGTAATAATCTTTTATAATACTATCAAATTTAATATCTCCTAGTTTAGGTAACTCTATTTTATTTATAATATCTTTATAACTTAATTTATCTATATATTCTTTACTTAAATATTCCAAAGCATTCTTTCTATATATTTTATCTATGGTAATTTCACTCATTAAAGATATCCCATCTATATAGTCATATACTACGTATGTATCGTTTTCTATCTTTACTTTAGCACCTATAGAAAGCTTTTTATTACCTATCACATATGGTTTATTTAAAGAACCATCACCTTCCATATATAAAACACTATTTCTAATTGTAACAACAGGCCTTATTTCATAATAATTATTCTCGCTAGATGTACTTATTTTATCCCCATTTGTATGAACATTATCATTGTATAACCACATAATTTCATTATCACTAGTTATATATGTATTATCTTTATCAAAAGATTTTATATAATCATATACACTAAGTAATGAAACATACCTATCTTTTTCTAAAGTATTACAAGTAATATTACTTTCATTATCAAACTTATCTTTACATATAAAATTTTCTGTTAAATAAGACAAATCTAAATTATTTTCTATTTTTTCTAAGAAAGAATCTATCTTATCTTTAGATAACATATTTATATAGTCATCTAAGACTAACTTAATAGAACTATCGCTATTTATTTGTAATATTCTCCATATCATATTATTATATAAAACATAATTATTTAAAGCATCTCCCTTAAATAAGTATATTCCATCTTCCTTAGCTAAACTATCATTAGTATTATCTATGATATATTCTGTTAAAAGAGTAACCTTTTTAGTATTAGAATAAGCTTTATAAACATTATAACTTATTAATACTATAAGTATTACAGATATACTCATTAATAGAATAAACAACATATTATTAGATTTTTTCATACATATCAACTACCTTGGCTCATCTATAAAAATGATATCATATTATGAATTTTATAACAAGGTATTTTCAAAAAATAATTTTAGGATTATAATAGAGTTATGAGGTATATATGAAGAAGTTTGTGTTTGTTATGTTTTTACTCTTATTAATTGGTTGTATATTATTTATTTCTTACAAAGAATTATATTTAAAAGATGAAACTATATTATATGATTATCTTCCAGTATTTAAAGATGAAGATATTATTAAAAAACAAAATTATCAAGAATGTTTATTAAAACCATATAAAGATGAATCATTAGATACTTTATTTAGTGAAACTTTATCCACTTACCAAAGTGATGGAGTAGCCATATATTATAAGGATATTAATAATGACTATGTTTGGAACATGAACAGTACAAAAATATATTATTCTGCGAGTACATCTAAGTTATTTGAAGTTATTTATCTTGTAGAACAAGCTAGAGAAGGCATAATTGATTTAAATAGTACATTAGTTTATAAGCCTAGCGATGCAAGGCAAAGTAGCAGTGGTATGAAAAATCATGAGTTTTATGAAGAAATTTCTTTAAGTAAGTTAATTACCTATTTGTTAACATATAGTGATAATACAGCTCATAGTATGTTAATTAATTATATAGAAATAGATACTTTAAAAGAATATTTTAGTGATTATAACTTAGTTATATTACAAGAAGACCCTTATGTTAGAAATTACAACGCTATAATAGCCTCAAAGTGTTTAGAAAGATTATATACTATTTTAGAAATTGATGATGAGTATAGTGCTTTGATTAAAGAAGCTATGAATAACGATTACATGAATTATCTTTCTTTTGATGATAAAATTTTCTATCATAAGTATGGTTATTATGCGTCAAGTTTCCATGACATAGGTATTTATGTAAGTGATGAACCTTATATCGTAGTAATACTTACTTTATATGGCAATCTAGGCAAAGATGTATTTGGAAGTAAAGTTAATGAAATAAGTAAAAAAATATATGAAATATATAGCGAAAATCAAACTTTAAAAGAAAATTACTGTAGTAATACATATCTTAATTAGTTAAAAAGTGGTAAACTTTAACAAAAATACTTGAAATTACCCAAGTTTTATATTATACTAAAGAAGTCTTATTAATTAAGACAGTGCCTTGCCCAAGTGGCGGAATAGGTAGACGCACAGGACTTAGGGCCTCTGACTTTATTGGAAGGCCTTGAGCACTAATCAAGAAATTGGTTATGTGAATTTGCTCAAATTCGGGGAAACCTTACAGATAGCGCTGATGGCAATCCCGAGCCAAGACTTATTTTTATAAGTAAGGTGTAGAGACTTGACGGGCAATACCTAAGTTAGAAATAATATGGTAAAGAGAAAGTCCAGACTACAAACAAACTTGTTTGGTAACGAAAGTTATGGTAGTACGAAAATCCTGCGAGTGTTAAAACTCGTGCCGGTTCAAGTCCGGCCTTGGGCACCAATTAGAATTATTCCCCGTATTTACGGGGTTTTATTATATCATTTTGTTATTTACCTCTTAAAATTTTAAGTTATTTGGTTTTTCAGGCGTTATTTTTTTCTTGACTTCCTACGTATATTATGATATAATAATATACGTAGGAATAGAGGTGATTTTGATGTTGGATATTATAAAAGTTGATGTACCTAAAAATAGAACAATTATTGTAAAATCCGGTAAGAGCCAAATTAAGTATGTCTATTATATTCTTAAAAGTTATAGAAACGATAAAGGTCAGCCAACTGGTAAAACAATATCTATTGGAAGATATGATGAAGAAAATAATAAATTAATTCCTAACGATAACTTCTTTAAATATTTTGATTGTAATGTTAAAATAGAAGTCATCGGAGAAAAAAAACAATAAATTCGGAGGTGCTGTATGGCAAGTAATTATTCAAACAAATTATATAAAGATTATGAAAAAGAAGTAAATAAAAACATTGAGTTAGAAAAGTTAAACAAGCTCCTAAGTTTAAGACTTTCCGTTGCTGAAAGTGAACAACAACGTTTAGAAAAAATTGTTTATAAAAATGAACAAATAATAAAAGAACAAAGCAAACAAATTGATGCTTGTAAACAAGAAATAATAAATTTAAAAAAACAACTAGATATTGCGGTTTATGAAAAAAACAATTATTTTTCTAAACTTAATAATGATGGTAATAATTCCGGTTTACCTACTAGCCAAACGCCTATTAATAAGAAAAAAAGAATACCTAATTCTAGAGTAAAAACAGGAAATAAAATTGGCGGACAACAAGGACACAAGAAAAATAAATTACAAAAATTTAATGAAGAAGAAGCCAATGAACATGTTGAATATACTTTAAATGAGTGTCCTTGTTGTGGTTCTAAATGCCTTGAAATGTTAGATTTTGAAGCTACAAAACAAGAATTAGATTATGAAATTAAAATAGTTAAAAGAATAAATCATTTTAAAGAATATAAATGTCGTGAATGCGGCAAAGTAGTTAAGAAGAATATTCCCAATCATTTAAAAGAAGACATCCAATATGGAAGTAATGTTCAAGCAACTGCTTTAACACTACTAGATATAGGAAACGTTCCAATAAATAAAGCAAAAAGAATAATAGACGGGCTTACCATGAACGAAATAAATTTAAGTGAAGGATTTATATCTAAACTTCAACAAAGAGCCGCTAGTAAGTTAGATGCTTTTATTAAGGATGTAAAGTTTTATATTACTCATTTAAAACTAATTTACTGGGATGATACTGTAATAATGATTAATAAAAATCGTAGTTGTATGAGGACCTATGGAAATGAAGATGTTGTTTTGTATTGTGCTCATGAACACAAAGACAAAAAAGGATTAGAAGAAGATAACATTCTTAATTTATTGTCTAAAAATACAGTAGTAGAACATGATCATAACAAAGTAAATTATAATCGTGATTATTCATTTATAAATTTAGAATGTTGTCAGCATTTGATTAGAGATTTACAAAAAGTAACAGATAATATTCCAAATAGAACATGGGCGGCAAAAATAAAAGAACTGTTTCAAGAATATAATCACAAGAGAAATGAATTAATAAAACAAAATATAGATCATTTTTCAGATGAGGAGTTCAACGATTTATTATCAAGACTTAATGAGTATCTGTTACTTGGCGTAGATGAAAATTTGGCTGATTCTAAAGTATATTATGCAGATAATGAACAAACACTTTTACTAAGAATAATGGAATATCGAGATAACTACATTTATTGGGCATTAGATTTTGATCTTCCATTTACCAATAATTTGAGTGAACGCAGTTTACGTGGAATCAAATCTAAAATGAAAGTATCCGGACAATTTCAAAATATAAAAACAGCAGAGTACTACGCAATAATTAGAAGTTATATTGAAACATGTCATAGAAATGGAGTAAATGAATACGATTGCTTAAATAGATTAATTCAAGGTAATCCATATACCCTTGAAGAGATACTTGAAATTGGCAAAAATAAAGCCGAAAAAAGCAAATAATTTGCTTTTTTCGGCATGTTTTTTATTGTTTAGGCTGTGAATAGTAACGAATAGTAACTGAAAAATTGAAAAATTTTGATGATTAGGTTGCGGACATAGTCTGCCGTATGATATAATTAATACAGATAGTACTTTAGGATATGTGTCATATAGAAAAGTATTATAATAGGAGGTAAGGTTGAAAAATAAATCGTAAAAAAATGTACGTAAAAAAGGTTTTGTGAAAAAACGCAAAATTTCAAGGTTTATAATAACTGGTGTTAGTATAGATATATAGACACAAAATTTCGCGTATGTGGTATAATAAATACTACTGTTAAAACGAAAGGAGAATGTCTATGAGCAAAACTTATAAAAAGTAAAATTTTTCATTGCTGTTTGTGCCTTAAACGAACGCCGTGAAGTAGAAAGGAATGTTTAGAAATTATGGATCAAGTAGAAGAAAAGGAAATAGAAATTAGCAGAGAGTATGATTATTCTAATTCTGTTCCAGAAGTTCAATTCATTTCTTTTTTAGCACAATATTGTGATTCTTATTATAAACAATTAATAAAAATGTGTGAGGAAGATGAAGAAAAGAATACAAAACTAAAACCTGAATATAGGAATTTTCAATATAAAAAATCATTTGGCTCAAAATTTGAAGTTGCTATAAAAGAAAAAGGAAATAGTATTTCAAACTTATCGTGTAAAACTTATGATTCATTTGTTGAAGCTGTTAATTCAGGACATTTAAACAATGTTGAGAGTGTGGTAATAACTTTAGACTTATCATTTAAAAGAGGTGAAAATATAGCTACAAAAGAGCACAAAAATTTATTTAAAATATCTTTTAAACCATATAACATTGTTTTTGCTCGCAAATCAAATTATGCGGATTCTAATATGGATCAAATAGAAAATGCTATAAATGAAATTTTGAAAAGGTTTAAAATACAGAATACTATATTTTGTACTAAACAATAAATAATATGTATTGCTACTAATGGGAGGTAATTAAAATGTATAACGACACAATTAAAGCTGAAAACAAAATAATCAGTAGTGATGATTTAACACAAATATTTCAATTAATGGGAGAAACATTAAAAAAATATCTTAAAGTTTCTCAACAAGAAGAAATGCAAAATAGAATGTTAGATACACCATATCAAAATTATACTTTTAAAGATGAAGGAAGTAAAATGAAAGTTACTGTTGATTTCTATGATAATACCAACATTACTTTTGATAACTATGATAATTTTATGGGGATATTTTATAGTAGAGTGGAAGAAATAAAAACTATGGATATATATTATGCATTGAACTATACAGTTATGACGCCTGCACCAAATAGAAGTAGAAACTTTTATACACAATCAATTCAAATGCATATTAATGAAAATAAACTGGATATTACATTGAATTTAAAAAGTGCAGATCCTAAACTTGATGAAATATATAACTTTATTAAAAATAAAATTTTGAATGCTCCAGAAAAGTATGACGAAGTAATTAGAAACAAAAATAAAATTATAAACACTGTTTCATTTGGTGCCGGAATGATACCAGGAATAGTTATAACAAGTTTATTGCTATTTATTCCAGTTGTTAACAATATAATACTTAAAGGTTATGTAGTATATCCGATTGTTGCGGTGATTCTATCATATATGATTGGTAGTATGATTTCTTCTTCTAAATTGGATAAATACTATGAGCCAATAGTACCTAGCAAAAAATATGCTGGTTATGATTCAACAAATTATAAAAGAATTTACAAAGATGATATAGATTCTTTTGTTGGTACAAGTGAAATATTGATAGGCAAAAAGATTAATAATTTAGATAATCGTAGAATGATTAAAAAAGTTTATGAAAAATATAAAGGTTTAATTCCAAAAGAATTAATTGCATTATTAATTCTTACTGTAATAGTTATAATTATTGGATTGTTTATATAAATTAAAGAACTTGGAAGGAGGTGTTTTAGATGGATAATCAATTATTTAAAACTGATGTTGAAGTTAAAAAAGCTATTGAGTCAATAAAAGCTAATGTTGAAGAAATTTTAGCAAGTAATTCTAAAGATTATTATGGATCAACATTTATGAATATGACAAAAAACTTTTTATATTTGCAACAATTAAATAAGCATTACAAAGAAGTACCTGAATATGAGGAAGCTAAAAAATTAATTGAAAGCATTGCAAATAAGGATCAACGTTTTGTTGAATATTTCAAACAATTTGTTAATGAAAAATAAAAACTGCTTTTATTTAGTGCTACTGTAATTTTGAATTCTTGGTATAAGCATTTAAAAGGTTATAGTTATATAGTAGCTATAACCTTTTCTGTTAGGAGGAAAATAAAATGAAAAACATAGATAAATTCAAAGGTTGTTTAATCGGTGGTGCAGTTGAAACTATTCACACTACCTTAAATAGAAATGGAGGTAATTATGGAACAAGAAAGAAAAGATAATAAAATAATAATTAATGAAAAAGAATACGAAATTATTTCTTATATTTCAATAGATAGTGGTAATTTTATTGTTTATACAGACAGTAAGCAATTAGAAAACGGACAAATTGCTTTGTATGTTAATCGTGTATCACAAGAAAATAAAGAAATAATTTTAGATGAAATAGAAGATGAAGAAGTAATGCAAGTAATAAATGCGTTAAAAGAAAGGTTGATAAACAATGAATAATACTCAGAAATATACAAGTTTGGTTGATTATTCAATAAAACTAAGCAGAAGTATGCAAAAATTTGATACTGTATTTTGGTCCAAGCCACCAAAACAAATGGGGAGTTTTAATGTAACTATGGCGAACATTGATGCAATTATTGACGATATAAAAGAAATTCAAACAATGCGTGATGAAATGAGAAAATTGGCAACTTTGGATTCTGAAGCAAAAAAAGATAATAAAAGTGCCAGAAAAGTAGCAGATCAAATTAGTTCAATTAAAACAGAATTAAATCAAAGTTATGCCAGATTAAAAGATGAATTCTTTAAACAAATGGAACTTGCTGGAAAACAATGTCGTGAAGTAAGTCGTGCAATAAAAGATAAAGAAGATAAAGAAAGATTTAATAAAGCTAGTAGAGATTTTGAATTAATGGTATATGAATCCAGAACAGAAAGTTTTAGAATTCCATTAAATGAAACAGATGATTTGGCACAATTAAGACAAAATCAAGCAAGACAAGAACACGAAGAAAAAGAAAAACAAATTGATAGTATTGCAGATTTTGAATTACAAGGTACTGATAAATTAGAAAGTGCTTTAAGTTCTCTTACAACAATACTTGCTATGACTCCAACTGATGATTTATCAAAAGAAGTAAGAAAAGAAGTAGCGCAAATTAAAAAAGCATTACCACCAAAAGTCATTGCTATAACAAAGGATAGTTTAGAACAGCTACGTCATTCTTCACATCTACTACTCGATTTAGAACAAATAAGTGAAATTATGAAAACAACTCATTGTTTTAGAGGTGAAGATGGGAAACTACAAAAAATTAATAAACAATTAGAAAGTCTACAACCATTGTTAGAACAAGCAATTAAGGAAGAAAGAGAAAGAAATATGGGCATTAAGCAAAAACGCGACGATGTTCAAGGTAAAGTTGATTATGCAACAGACGCAGTTAAAACATATGGAGATATATTAGACGGAAATGCAAGATTAGAACAAGAACAAATACAAATTAGAAATAATACCCACGGCTTATATGCTGAAAATTCAAGATTGAAAGAAGACGAAAAAAAAGCTAATGAAGAAGCACGAGAAATACAAATGAAACCAGTTGATAAACAAGAATGGAATGACGGACTTAAAGTAGATCAACTATACGAACGTGCTAGAAATGATAGACAAGCAGTAAGAGATAACGAAGCATATATGGCTGACAAAATGGCCGAAAGATTAGTCGGAGCATTACCAGCAGAATACACTGATATGAAAAAAAGATTACAAAATGTTAGTTCATTATACCAAATGCAAATGACACAATCTCAATCATTATCAACTGGAGGTATGTCAAGATGATAGAAGAAAAGCAAAAAATATTTACATCATTTATGGATGAGTTTGTTAAATTAAATATAAATCAAAAAAACAATGAAATAATAGAAAAACAAAAAGTAATACTAGCATTTTTATTAAAGTTTGCAGCTGAAAGAGGAATACAATTTGAATTTTTAAAAAGTAAAGAAATATCTGACATTGAAGGTAATAATGGAACAAATGAAGATTATTTAGAGGCAATGATGGTTTATACACAAAATATTGAAGAACTAATCGGGTTAATATTAGGAAGTATGCAATAAGGTGATTGTATGGAAAAGTTAAAACGAAAGGATATTAGAGAAAAATTACATAATATTAATCATAGTTCGGAAGACTTTGAAAGCAATTTTGTTAATATTATTGAAGATTGTATTTCTAATCATAAATTCGAATCAAATGAGGACTTTCTATTCTGTGGAAGAAAAAAATTTCTATATGACGAATTTTATGAATATTTAGATAATAAAGAAAAACACGAAAAAGAAAATCCTATACACTTTGCTATCATTAATTTAGAAGAATTTATTTGTGATGATAATTTTGTTTTTTGGAAAGATGTTGATAAAAGTAAATGGAAAGATGGGAAAGTAATTGATGGGAAAGATTTTGTAGAAATAAGAGATAAAAATGATAAGTATTCTGCGTCAGGATATATTTGCCTAGAAGAAAAAGAATATATTATAAAAATGTTTAACAGAATCAAAAAAGAATTATTTAGAACTGATAAATTTACTTATCAAGAAGGCGATATTAAAATAGTAGATTGTATATGTGAATTATGTTCTCATTATAACAATGGTAAAAGAAGTAGTGTATGTCCTACTGATTTATTAGATAAAATTAAAAATAATGAGATTAGGTGCCCCGTTTTTGATGAAGAAAATTCATTTGAAAATATTATGAAAAATATTGATTCGGATTCAAATAACAATTAAAATATTTAGATTTTAAGAAAGGATTTATTATGGATTATACTAAAACAGATGGAAAAGAATTATTAGATTATTATAGAAATGAAATTGAAAAAATTCCACTATTAGAACAATATCTAAATGATGGTTGTGATTTCTTTTTCGATGATGAAACTGATGTAAACAGAGATATATTAATTTGTGGTGAAAAAAGCAACTATGATATATTCCCGTTCGCTAAAACTGGTGATGGAAGTAATTATGTATTATTGAATAATGAATATGTTGGTTATATTAGCAGCGAAGGAGATTGTGGCATAATTGCAAAAAATGTGAATGCTTTTTATAATTTACTTTTTGTTTGTAAAGATGTTACCACATATTTTAGAAATGGATATTTTGATAGTATTGATAAATTTAAAGAAAATTATGAGTATGCAAACAATTTTGTAAATGAAAAAACAAAAAATTCCAAATTGTTTGAGGAATTTTCAGCAAATCATAAATTTAAAACAGATATAGTAAGTATTTATAGAATGTTTATTGAAGGAATAATAACAGAGCCACCGCTTATTCTTCAAGCAGATCCTAAAGAATATGATCCGTGGACTGATATATTTGGAACAGAGCAAACATATATAAATGAATTAAGAAATAAAAATTTAATTAATAAATAAAAGTATTATACAAGGAGGATTTAAGAAAATGGAAATAATCGTACAAGGAAAAGGAACAGAATACTTTACACCAAATGAGGTAATTTTAAATATAAGTTTTAATACAAAAGGTCAAAGTTATGAGGAAGCATTATCAGCTGGAGTAAATAACGTTCAAAAATTTGTTAATGAGTTATTATTACAAAATGGTTTTACAACAGATGATATGAAAACAAGAAATTTTGTTGTTAAAGAGGACCAAAAATATAATGAAATGACAAGGACATATATATTTGATGGATTTTCATTTAATCAAAGTGCAACTTTAAAATTTGATTATGATAAAGAAAGAATGGCAAAAATAATTGAAGTATTGTCTAAATTAGATAATGCACCATCTTGTCAAATAAACTTTGGAGTAAAAGACGCAAAGGAATGTAAAAGAAAAATACTTGCAAAAGCATACAAAGAAGCAGAACTACAAGCTCAAGCTATTGCTGAAGCGGCTGGAAAAAATTTAAAACAATGTGTAAAAATTGATTTCAAACCATTCACTACAGAATATGTATCACGAAGTGCCATTGAATCTGATATGATGTATGCAAAAGATATGAGATTTGGTGCTGCACCAGCAATTATTAATACATTTACACCAGAAGATATTGAATTATCTGAAACATTGTATTGTTTATGGATAACAGAATAAAAAATAGCCGATATCAAATGAGACTGCTGAAAAAGTTTACAAAATTAAGCGTAAACTTTTTTAGCAGTCTCATAATTTGCTTTTTTTAGCATGTTTTTTATTGTTTAGGCTGTGAATAGTAACAATAAATTTAAAAAAAATGTCTAAATTTGTCAATAAAATATCTGTATTATATTGCTATTTAATAAATATTTGGTTATAATAAAAAAGAGTAAGAGATAGGGAAGTGTGGTATGGATACTAAGGTTAAGAAAAAACTTAGTTTTAAAGAAGTAACAAAGTTCATTTCAACCATTATAAGTTGGACTATTTTTGTCTTGCTTCTTATTTGTGCTGTTTTACTTGTTTATTACTTTATAGCTATTAAAATATATGAAACTAAGGGAAGTGGATATGAACCAAAGTTTTCTCTATATACCATAATTACTCCAAGTATGACTCCAAATATCAATGTTTATGATGTAGTCGTAGATGTAAAGGTAGAAAATCCTGAAGATATAGAGATTGGTGATGTAATAACATTTTATTCTAATATACCAGGAGTTAGAAATGGAACTATAACCCATAGAGTTATAGCAATAAATAAAGATACTGAAGGTAACTATAAATATCGAACTAAAGGGGATTATAACCTTGTAGATGATGGTGTTGACATTGAATTTAATAAAATAGTTGGTAAAGTAGCCATAAAGATACCACAACTTGGCCGCATTCAATTCTTTGTGGCTAGTAAACTAGGATGGATTGTGGTAGTTTTAGTACCTGCTTTATACGTTATTATAAAAGATATTCTTAAAATAATAAAACTAAAAAGTGATAAACCTAATAATAAGTTTACTAAGTTTTTAAATAGACCTCTTATATCATTTAAGAAAAGGAAGTTACTTCCTTATACACCAACTGAGGAAGTAAAAACTGAGGTAAAAGAAGATATACCTTTAATAAAAGAAAATACAAATAATATATTAAATATTTTTGAAGACGATGAAGAAGATATGGAATTGCCTTCATTAAAATAGCAAAAGTGTCAAGGAGTTGACACTTTTGTTGTAATATTATTTTGACTCTTAAAATATAATGTGATAAGATTAATCTAATTGAAGGAGGAATGCCTAAGCAAATATATATCAAAAACTTTTAATAATTTGAAATGGAGGAAATATGAAAAAAATTATTAAAAATTATAAGAGCACTTTGATATTGCTAGGTAGTGTAATAATTGGTGCTATTTGTGGTTTAATCTTTAAAGAAAAAGCAGAAATAGTAAAACCTCTAGGTGATTTATTCCTAAATCTTTTACTAGTTATTATTGTTCCTTTAATATTCTTTACAATAACATCATCTATTTCTAAGATGAGTGAAAAGAAGAGATTAAGTAAGATATTAATAAATACGATTGTAATATTCTTGCTTACATCTATTATTGCTGTTTTATTTGGCTTTGTAACAACAGCGAAGATTAATTTGGTAAATCCTGATAATGTGGATGCTATTAAGGAAGTGTTTGATAGTACCACACAAAATGATTTAGAACTTAATTTACTCGAAAGAACTGTAAGTGTTTTATCAACAGATTCATTTACTAACCTTTTATCTACAAGTAATATGGTTGCTTTAATAGTTATGTCTTTATTATTTGGTATAGCTATTAATAAAGCTGGTGATAAAGGTAAAAAGGTAGCAGAATTATTTGATTCTTTTAGTGAAGTAATGTATAAATTAATTGAAATAATTATGTACTATGCCCCAATTGGGCTTGGTTGTTATTTTGCAAGTTTAGTTGGAACTTTAGGAGGAACAATTGCCGTAGGATTCTTAAAAACATTTATTGTTTATACTATTGTATGTTTAGTTTTTATGGCTATATTTTATAGCTTATATGCCTTTTTGGCTGCAGGTACAAAAGGTGTAAAAGTTTTTTGGAAAAACATCATTCCATCTGCTTTAACTAGTCTTGGTACTTGTTCATCTGCGGCGAGTGTCCCTGTAAATATTAAATGCACAAAAAATATGGGAGTGCCCGATGATATTGCTGAGGCTACCGTTTCCCTTGGAACAAGTTTTCACAAAGATGGTTCATGTATAGGTAGCGTTTTTAAGATTATGTTTTTAGTTTCGCTTTTTGGAACATCTTTATCTACTTTTGGTGATGTTACTAAGGTTTTAGGTGTTGCTCTTCTTGCAACCTTACTTGTAACTGCAGTACCTATAGGGGGAGGAACAATTAGCGAAATGTTAATTTTAACAATGATGAATTATAATGTGGCAGCTTTGCCTATTTTAACGATTATAGCTACTATTATTGATGCCCCAGCTACTTTACTTAATGTCGTAGGTGATTCCGCATCAGCAATGATGGTGGCAAGAAATGTTGAGGGTAAAAACTGGCTTAATAAAAAGAAAAAATAAAGATTAAACTTAGGAAGCAATGGGCTTCCTTTTTCTTTTGTGAAAATTTTGAGAAAAGTCTTTATTCCTTATTATATGTGTGCTATAATAGAAACATAAGTTACCACATGGTAATAATTGTGAGGTGATAAATGTGCCAGCAGTCGTAGAACTATCAAAGGATAGAATTGTCAAAGTCGCAGTAAAAATGGTAAATGAAGATGGATGGGACAGTATCAATGCCAGAAGTCTTGCAAAAAGGCTTGGAGTATCTACAAAACCATTATACCGTATTTATAACAATATGGATGAAATAAAGCAAGATATTTATAATGAAATATCTAAGCAATATGATGAATTTTTAACAAGTAGAATTGACAGTAAAAAAGCTTTACTTACTCTTTGTATTGCTTATGTAGAATTTGCCCTTGAATATAAAAATCTATTTATAAGTTTATTTTTAAGTAATAACTTAAAATGGAAGTCTATTGAAAATGTTTTAGATGAAAAATGGAATCAAAGTACAATAATAAATTTAGTTAATAAACATGGACTAAGTTTTGAAGATGCTAAAGGTTTATTTATGAATATGTGGTTATATGCTAATGGATTAGCTACATTAATTGCCACGAATGATATTACAATGGATGAGCAAGAAGTCTTAGTAAGACTTGTAAAATATTATAAAATACTTGTAAAAGGGGAATAAATGAAAAGAATTGAAATAAAGCCTAATAATGTAAGCATTGATAGGATTGAGGAAAAATGCTTAAATTGTGGTATGTGTAAAAAAACTTGTGAAAAGATAAATGGACTCGAAAATGACTGTATTAATTGCGGTCAATGTATTTTAACTTGTCCAAGTGGGGCGTTAGTTCCTAAATTTGATTATAAAAAAGTTTTAAATTATATAAATGATACGAACATGGTGGTTGTTGCTTTTACAGCCCCAGCGGTGCGTGTAGCTATTGGTGATGAATTTGGCTTTGCTCCCGGTGAATTTCTTGAAGGAAAAATGATTTCTGCTTTAAAAAAAGTTGGTTTTGACTATGTATTTGATACTACATTCGGGGCTGATTTAACTATCATGGAAGAAGCTAATGAACTTGTAAGTATTCTTAAAGGGCATAGAAAAACTCTGTTTACAAGTTGCTGTCCCTCATGGGTTTTATATATGGAAAAATACCATCCGGAAGATTTGAATTTACTTAGTTCCTGTAAAAGTCCTATTTCGATGCAAGCTACGATGATTAAAAGTTACTTTAGTGAGATGTATGATATTCCCAAAGGAAAAATTATAACAGTTTCCATAAACCCATGTACTTCCAAAAAATATGAAAGAGTTATTCACCCTGAAACTGATATATCTATAACAACTAGGGAACTAGCTATGATAATTAGAGAATGTAGTATTGACTTTAAAAATTTAAAAGATTCAGAATTTGACTCTCTTATGGGTTCATCTTCTTCAAGTGGCCTTATTTTTGGGGCTTCTGGAGGTGTTGCAGAAAGTGTATTAAGATGTGCCTATTATATGGTAAATGGTAAGGTTGCACCCCCAAAGTTTTATAACCTAGAGGAAGTAAGGGGTTGTGAAGGACTTAAAACTACGAGCATTGATTTAGGAAAATATTATCTTAAAATTGCCTCGGTTAATACCGTTAAAAATGCTGCTTTAAACTATGAAAAGCTAAAGACTTATGACTTTGTCGAAGTAATGGCTTGCCCAGGAGGCTGTATAAGTGGTGCGGGTCAACCTCTTAACGCTGTTAAAGATTTTGATTTAATAAGAAATGCTCGTAAGGATAGTATATTTAAAAAAGATGCTGAGTCAAAAGTTCGAGAAGCTTATAAAAGTTCTAAGGTGCAAGATGTATATATATCTTATTTAAGTAAAAATAATATAGAATTACATACTGATTATTATGCGAAAAAAAGTGTTAAAAGTTAATTTACATTTCTATATATAAATGGTAAAATAATATTTAAGGAGGAAGAAATGAAGAAGTATATAGTATTAACAATTGCTGTTTTAAGTTTAATTATTATGCCTAACATTAAGGCGGAAATAGTTGATTTACCAGAGGTTACAGACCACGAAAAAGTAAAGGTGTATTTATTCCGTGGAGCTGGATGTAGTCATTGTTATGATTTCTTAACATATTTTGCAGATGTTTATCAAGACTATGAAGATTATTTTGAAATAGTTGCATACGAATCATGGAGTGATGCTACAAACCAAACTTTAATGCTTAATGTTAAAGAAATAGTTGGTGAAGAAGCTGATGGTGGTGTACCTTTTATCGTCGTTGGTGATGACTATCATTTACTAGGCTTTGGTGAAAATTCTGGAGAAGAAATTATTAATAAAGCTCTTGAAGAATATCAAAACGACGACTATACAGATATAGTTGCCAAAGCAATTGAAGACAAAGGGTTAAATCCGAATTCTGAAACTGTTGCTGAAGCTGCAAAAAGCGAAGGTATTAAAGTAAAGAGTGATGGAAAAGATAGTAAAAGCTCTATTTCTGATGGCGTTGTCGTTGGAGTTATATTTGGAGTTATATTGTTAGGCTTTGGTGGCTTAGTTTTTATCTCTAGAAAAAAATAATTACAGTAAAAAATAAATAAAGAAAGCTGGGAGGCTTTCTTTATTTTATAAGTATTTATTAACTAAGTAATTTCTTGTTCCATTCGTATTTAAATAGTAATCTTCGATAACTTCGTTTGCATCATTATTATATATAGATATTGTAATTCTAACAGAATAACCTACAACACCATTACCAGAGTTATTAATTATAGCTCCGATATTACTGTTTATATAAATACTTTTAGCTTCTAATTTAACTTTACTAAATTCTTTTTTTATTTTTTCTGTTTCAGTTTTAATTAGGTTATTAACTGGAGCAAGTATTTCTTCACTTTGATATAGATTTAGGTCAAGTGCACAACCATTATTTGTTACATCTATGGCCATTATGTTGTTTGCTGTATCATATTCGTTATTTCCATATTGACATTTAGTTTGACTCGTAGAGCCTTTTCCTATATTAAGTGTTGCATCCATTGGACTAGTTTTATTTCCTGATTCATCGCTAGCAATTATTTGGATAGGATATGTGCCTTCACTTGTATATATGCTGTAATCTATCTTTTCTCCATTTTGATTTACACTTGAATCATAAAATTCTACATTACATTCTTTATTGCTATTGTCTTTACAAGATTCCACAAAATCTTTAGCACTGTAAGACTGTCCAAACGAAATAGAGACATCTTTCACAGTTAACACAGGTGATTCAGTGTCTACAACTTTTAATGTTGTTTTGTACTTTTTCTTATATATAGTAATAGTAACTTCATAAGTACCTATTTCATTAAAATTAACTTTGCTATAATCAACTTTAATATCACTTTCTTTAACATTTTTGATTTCTTCGAAGAATAAAGTTTTATCAATGTTTTCGTTGTTTACCTCAATTGCTGCATCATCTCGCAAGGTAATAGTTGCATCACCATGTTTATTTCCTTTGACACTTATTAAAATTAATATTGCTATAATGAGTAAAATAGCTACGATAGAACCAATAACTATGATTGGCGTTATATTTGCTTTCTTCTTTTTTACTTTTTGATTAAAAAATTTTGCCATAAAATCATTCCTGTTCTAAAATAATATTACCATATTTTTAAAAAAGTTCCAATAAAATATGTGAAAATAGCAAAAATTTCTTGTAAAATGTGTAAAATTGTGGTATTATCGTTATTGCAAGTTTATATTTTTAATATAATTTGTTAAGTGGAGGGGATAACTTGCGGACTTGCCCTAGTAACCACTTACGCGAAATATTTTTATAGGAGGTGTTTTCGTGGCTAAAGAAGTCGTAAAGAAAATTAAATTACAAATCGAAGCTGGTAAAGCAACACCTGCACCACCAGTTGGTACAGTTCTAGGACCTGCAGGAATTAACTTAGGTGAATTTTGTACTAAGTTTAATGAAGCAACTAGAGACAAAATGGGTGATGTAGTTCCATGTGAAATTACCATATACGATGACCGTTCTTTTGATTTTGTATTAAAAACTGCTCCAGCAGCATTCTTGCTTAAAAAGACTGCCAAAGTTAAAAGTGGTAGTAAAAAGGGTGCTAATGAAATCGTAGCTACAATTACTGAAAAGGAATTAAGAGAAATTGCAGAAACTAAGATGCCTGATTTAAATGCATATGATGTTGATGCTGCTATGAAGATTATTGCTGGTACTGCTCGAAATATGGGGATTGCAGTTAAAGGTTTCAATGATGCTGAACTTGAAGAACAAGCAGCTGAAGCTAAGGAAGAAGAAAAAGAACAAGCTAAGAGAGAAGCAGAACTTGAAAGACTTGAAGAAGAAGCTAAAGAAATGGCTGAAGCAAGTGCTGAAGTTCCAACTCATGATGATTTGGAAAAGTCTGAAGAAGAAACAGAATAAAATAATAATAAATTGTCCGCTTAATAAACCACAGTTAGGAGGTAAAATATGAAAAAATATGGAAAAAAATATGTGGAAGCATCTAAAAATGTTGATAAGAATAAAGCATATTCTTTAGAAGATGCAATCAAATTAGTTAAAGAAACAAGCATTACTAGCTTTGATAGTACAGTTGATGTTGCAATAAAATTAAACATTGACCCTAAAAAAGCTGACCAACAACTAAAAGGAGCTTTATCACTTCCAAATGGAACTGGTAAAACTAAAAAAGTTTTAGTTATTGCTAAAGGAGCTTTTGCTGAAGAAGCAAAAAAAGCTGGTGCTGATTATGTTGGCGAAAAAGAAATGCTTGATAAAATTAAAAATGAAAACTGGTTTGACTTTGATGTTGTAGTTGCTACACCAGATATGATGCCAGAAGTTGGTAAAATTGGTAATATTCTTGGGCCTCGTAACCTAATGCCTAACCCTAAGACTGGAACAGTAACAACTAAAGTTGGTGCTATTGTTGAAGATCTTAAAAAAGGTATGGTTACATACAAGAATGATAAATTTGGTAATATCCATACTGTAATTGGTAAAGTTTCTTTTGATAATAAAAAACTTGAAGAAAATTTAGGATATGTTGTTACAACAATATCAAAAGCTAAACCACAAACAGTTAAGGGAACATTCATTGATAATATTGCAATTTCATCAACAATGGGTCCTGGAATCAAGTTAGATAAAAATAGTTTTGACATTTAATAAAAAATGTTATATAATACCTATTAGAAAAAGCGAGAACCAAAGACAGTAGGCAAAAATAAGTCCTACCGAGGGGATACTTAAAACTAAAATAATTTTAAGCTTCCCTGTGGGGAGCTTTTCTAATATAATAAGGAGGAGAATATGGCAAGCACAAAGATTCTTGAACAAAAAAAGTTAGTTGTTAATGAAATAGTTGACAAACTAAAATCAAGCGAAAGTGTTATTATATTCCAATACCAAGGATTAACTGTTGAAGAACTATCTGATTTAAGAAAAGAACTTAAAAATGTTGATTCTGAAGTAAAGGTTTATAAAAACACATTACTTAAAAGAGCTGCTGATGAATTAAATCTTAATTTAGATGATTTCTTAGAAGGACCAAATGCTATTTTATTTGGTAAAGAATTACTTGAACCAATTAAAATTGTATCAGAATTTGCTAAGAAACATGATAAATTAGATATCCGTGTTGGTGTTATCAGTGGAAATGTTGCAGATTTATCTGTGATTAAAGAATATGCTACCATTCCATCAAGAGAAGGATTACTTACAATGCTTGCTGGTGGTATGATGCAATATGTTAAAGATTTAGCAATCGGATTAAATCTTTATGCCGAACAATTAGAAGGGAGAGAATAAATTATGGCAAAATTAAACAAAGAAGATTTTATTAGTGCATTAAAGGAAATGACAATTCTTGAAGTTAAAGAATTAGTTGATGCGATGAAGGAAGAATTTGGTATTGACCCAATGGCTGTTGCTGTTGCTGCTGCTCCAGCTGCTGCTGTAGATGAAGGACCAAAGACTAGAACAGTTGTGTTAAAATCAGCTGGTGGAAATAAAATTCAAGTTATTAAAATCATTAAAGAAATTACTGGTTTAGGTTTAGTTGAAGCTAAAGCTGTAGCTGACAATGGTGGAAATATTAAAGAAAATATTCCTGCAGAAGAAGCTGAAGCTATTAAGACTCAATTAACTGAAGCTGGTGCTGAAGTAGAATTAGTTTAATTCGAAAGTATAAAGACCACTTTTAGTGGTTTTTTATATGTTTTAAAAAAATTGTATAAAGTATATGTAAAAAGAAATGAAAATTTCTTAGTTATTGATATATCCAATTCGCTAACTATCGAAAAACATATCTATTTTAAATTGACTTATTCTGTTAAAGAATATATAATAATAACCTGTAAAGAGGTACATTATGCAAAAAAGAATATATTTAGAATTACCGAGAGAAAATGGTCCTAGATTCTACTATAGGGATGAAGCACTTCAAAAGTCTAAGGATGAGCTTGAAGAGTTCTTAGAGTGGGATAAAACTATGGATAATCTTGTTTATGCGAGAAAAATGATGTATTCTCATGAACTTAAAGCTAATAACTTAGTGGAAGGTTATGGTGATGATTTAGAGTTAATTGAGTCTGTTATAAAAAGAAAAACAGAAACAATAAAGGATGCAGAAATTAGACAAAGAATATTAAATCTTTATCATGGTTATTATTATATTTTGCATCACAAAAAGATAGATGATAAACATTTACATGAACTATATCAAATATTAAGTGAGAATTTATTGTGCGAATATGATATTAATAATATGGGCTCATTATATAGAAATGCTGCGGTATATATTTTGCAAAATGGTAGGCTAGATATGGATTTATCCGAAGGTGTTTACTACAAAAATATAGAGAAGCTAATGGCGTATTATTTTGATTATATAAATGAGTCTTGCGAAGAATCTAAAATTAATGAGTATATTAAATCACAAATAATGCACTTTTATTTAGTGTATATTCATCCTTATTTTGATGTAAATGGCAGAACTAGTAGAACAATGGCTATGTGGTACTTACTTAAAAAGCAAG
This sequence comes from Agathobacter sp., assembly GCA_963628465.1. Classification (GTDB taxonomy): domain Bacteria; phylum Bacillota_I; class Bacilli_A; order RF39; family UBA660; genus Onthocola_B. Next base: position 21,704 of record CAVGEW010000007.1, read on the forward strand.
CATATCCTTATATAATATTTAATAGGGGTATAAGTTTTAAAGGTTCTAAGTATGATAAAATAATTAAAGATGCTAAAGAAAAATGTGATATAACAAACTTCTTAGAAATGATGCTTGATACATTAAAATTAGAACTTGAAAAAGAACATATTATGGAAGATATAGCCTCGTCTTTAGGTTGTAAATTAAGTGGAACAGATTTTCAAACCTTGCATTATTTTTTAACTATGAATGGTTCTAAAACTTTAGCGGACTTTGGTGTAATCTACAATAGGTTTAATGATAAAAAAACACTTCAAGAAATATATCAAGAAATGATAGAGCCTTTAATAGATCTAGGTGCTTTTGAAGTAGTTAGACAAACTAAAAGAACTATGGGTAATATGCCTAATATAGAGCTTGCATTAAATGATAAATTATATGAACATGATACTATGCATTTATCGAGGATAAAATTAAAATAAGCTTTGTAAAAAGCTTATTTTTCTATATAAAAGGCATAATATTCTTCAAAAGAAATATTGTTTTCATAAATATATTTAGCTATATCTTTGCCAACATATCTAAAGTGCCATGATTCATAATTGTAACCGGTTACATTAACTAAATCCTCTGGATACCTTAATATAAAACCAAATCTATAACAATTTTCCTTAAGCCATTTGGCTGTGTCGGTATCTTTAAAGGTCGCTTTATTACTGTTTGTTTTACTAAATATATCTAAGGTAAGTCCAGTTTGATGTTCAGATGAACCAGGTCTTGCGGCAATACTATCAGCATATTTTTGTCCTCGAGCATTTTTATAATTATTATAAACAGTTTCTTGCTCTGTGTATGACCTATATGAAGAACTAACCATTAAATAGTAGTTTTGTTCTTCTTTTGCGGCATTCCACATTTCTAAAAAAGCATCATAAGTTACTTTTCGAGTTTTTTGACTTCCTTTATCACCCCATGAATAGGTCTGAGGTATTGTAACTAAATCAGTTGGTTCATAATCACTACCTAATAAATAAAACTTATTTACAAGCATACTTGTATCTTTACTAGTGTCAGTATTGTATTCAACTCCGTAAAAGTTATTGTCTAAATGAACATTAATATTTCTTACTATAATGCTTAAATCTAACTTTTTGTTTTGATTCATATAATCTATATATTTATAAAAATTCTTTTTTAAAAAATATTTTTCATCTAGTAAATTTATATATTTTTCATTTACTTCATTATTTAGAAAATAATTGTAATCTTTTTCACTGAACGTTTCTAATATTTTGTTTACTTCATCTTCCTTGTAGCCGTGAGTAAGTAATTTATATTCATATGTTTGATGATATTTATATTCTTTATATTTATAATTTCCAAATATAGTTCCTATGATTAAGAAAATAATTACTAAGATTATATAATACACACCCTTTTTTAATTTTCTTCTTTTAGTCATATTATCACCAAACTTATTATATCATGGATACTTGAAAAAGTAAAATA
>CAVGEW010000008.1:0-2630 GCA_963628465.1 Agathobacter sp.
AGTCGTATCAAAACATATATAATTATCTGGACTTGCTCCTGCATATCTATATGAACCATCATTGGCATCTAAAACAGTTCCATCATCACTAGTTATTGTTCCGTTATGATAATATATATTATTATTTCCTTGAGTTCCTGTATATAAAGATTTTACATAACTAGATAGAAACCTATATTGTTGCATATATATATCTATGTCTAAAGAAGAATTTTCATTAATAGATTGGTCTGTAGATAGATTAACAAAAGTTAAAGTAAATGTCCATGTATGAGTTGTACCAGTTGTAGATGATGTGGTAGATATAGCTTTGTCTAAGACAACATTAAATAAACCTGTCTTGTCAGTTACATCAAAACCACTTACTCCCCCACTCGTTGTATAAGTTAAACCATCAATTGAAGTAATCGCAGTACCTGTATTATCTTTTATAGTAAGTAATACTTCGGCCGTTTTAGCACTTGTTGAATAATTATAGGTATTACTATTTATATTAAATCCTACATAATATGTAGCTTCAGCCTGATTAGTTTTACTTGATGCTACAAGCTTTACTGATGGATTAGATGTACTAGTTAAGTTACTTCCCCCTGTTTTAAAGTTATCTGTTGTTGCAGTTAACGTTAATGCACTACCACTTGTAAATATAAGATTATCTCCTGTTGCAGTAACTTCACCCCTTTTTACAACATCTTCACTCTGAGTCGGAGCTAAGTAAGCGGTAGTTACCTTACTTATAAGTAAACTTATTATAATTAGTATTAAAAGTATTATAACAAGTAAAGTAATTTTTCTTGTTTTAATTTTATCCATAAAATAACACCTATCTTCTTAATAAGTATAACATTTTTTTTCTAGAATATAAAGATATTTCTTTAATATTTACATAAAATATGTTATTATATTTGACAAATGAGGTATAGATATGGAAGTAAATTGGTATAGAAAAGAACTTAAAGAACAATATATATTACTTCAAAGACTTTATAAAGAAGAGAAAAAAGAAGAAATAAGACAAGTAATAATAAACACTATGAAAACAATAGAAATATGTCTATCTAAGGAAAGAATACCTGGAGAAATAGAAATACTTTTAGAAAAAGACTATCTAGAATTAACAAAAACCTCTTATATATGGCCTTATATAAGAAAAATAGCTAGTTTAAATAATGATTATAAACCCAATTTCTCTTATGATGATACTAGACTATCTAAAAAAGATATTATAGAGTTATTACATGAGTTCTTTAGAAATGGCACTAATAAAGAGATATATGATTTATTTTGTAAAATATATAAAGAAAACAAAAAAAATATTCATTTCTTTACCTTTAATGAACTAAGTTATTCAGGAGAAACTATATATATAGAATATTTTAAAAAAACATATATTCAAGTATTTAATAGTTATTCCTTTGAAGATATGGCTACATTTGCTCATGAATTTGGTCATGCTATAGAGTTTAATATAAACTTTAATAATAATCTATACAAAGAATTAAATGTATATATAGAGATAATAAGTATATTCTTTGAACTTATATGCTTAGAATACTTTAGTAAGGGTGAATTTAGCAAAGCATCTATTATAACTAGTTATAGCAACTTAGATGAACATCTAAGAAGTTCTAAAAGTATAGCTAATGAATTTATATTACTTGAGGCTATTAAGATTGAAGACTTTGAAAATAAAAATAAACTTAGAATGAATATAAATGATTTAGTAAGTAAATTAACACAAAGTGATATAAATAATATTGTAAATATCTATCCTAGTAGAGATTATATCTATGTTTTTGCCTTTTTAGTAGCATCTAATCTATTTATGATATACAAAAAAGACTTAGATAAAGCATTATATCTAGTAAAGAAAATAATCAATCTAAGTTGTAATATTACTTCAGAAGAGTATTTTAACAAGTTAAAGGAAATGAATCTTTTAAATAGTTGTAGGACTAAAGAATATAAAGAATTAATTCATAAAAGATGTCGCACACTAAAATAAAAAGAGCATTAAGCTCTTCCAGAATATTTTCCATCTTTAGTAGATATAACAATTTTTTCCCCTTCATTAATAAATAAAGGCACCTTCACAGTATAACCAGTTTCAATTTTAGCATCTTTTGTGGCATTTGTTGCTGTGTTACCCTTTACTGCAGGTTCTGTTTCAATTACTTCATATTCAACCTTTTCAGGAAGTGTAATACCAATTATTTCCCCATCATAATTATCAATATCTATCTCTAAACCTTCTTTGATATAGTTAACATTATTACCTAAGACAGATGCCGGAATCTCTATTTGTTCATAAGTAGAATTATTCATAAACACATAAGTTTCTCCCATTGCATAAAGATAACCAGCTTTAATCTTATCTATATGAGCTTTAGTAATTTTGATATTGGTATTAAATGTATCTTCAGTTACAGCACCTGTTTTTAAGTTTCTTCTTTTAATTCTTACAAAAGCAGGTCCTTTTCCAGGTTTTACATGTTGAAATTCCACAATAGTATATAAATTACCATCCATGATAATTGTCATACCATTTTTGATATCATTAATATTAATATCCATATTTCTAATCATTCCTTTCCACTTCACTACGTTCGTTTAAGGCACAAACAGCAGTG
>CAVGEW010000009.1:0-1681 GCA_963628465.1 Agathobacter sp.
TTAAAAAATTTTATTTGGGATCTAAATACTTAGCATATACAACTTGAAGACTTCTTTAAAGAAAGATAAAATAAAACCCTCAAGAAACTTGAGAGTTTTATTTTAATTAGTTTATTTTTCTTGCTATCATGCTTTCTGCACTATCCATGGCACTTATTACTTTCTTGCCAGCTTTTTTCATTGTCTTTTTATCATTTAAAAGATATACACCGCCAGCAATACCTGCCATAGTACCTACTACCATCATAGCTTTAAACATATTTTTCATAAATTTTCCACCTCTATAGGTAGTATGTGCAATGTTACTTATTATATACTAAAGATAGTTGGTCTTTTAAACTAGTTTTTCTACCTGATGAATAATTATTATTAACTGCCCTTTGAAAAGCGCTTGGGTCTCCTACTAAAGTAAGACTTTTCTTAGCCCTACTTACACCAGTATAAATTAGCTTATTGTAAAGCATTCGAAAATAACTATTAGATATTGGCATTAAAACATGAGTAAATTCACTACCTTGGCTTTTATGAATAGATATAGCATAAGCATGTTTTATTTTCTTTAAATCTTTCTTTTCGTATTCAACGTTATTACCATCAAAATTAATGAATATTTTATTATTAGAGATAGTTTCTATAAAACCAATATCACCATTAAAAACATTATTATCTAAATCATTAACTAGTTGAAGAACTTTATCACCTTCACGATAAATATATTCCCCGTATATAATTTCTTCTTTACTCCTTCTTGATGGATTATAAACTTCTTGTAAAGAAGCATTTAAGGCATCTATTCCGGCTTCACCCCTATACATGGGTGCTAGAACTTGTAAATTGGTTTCATCAATATTTTTATCTATTGATAAATTAACTATTTGGGTTATGGCATGTTTTATATTACTTGAATCTACTTGAACAAAATTATAGTCATCTTTTTTAGTTAAAAATTCTTCACTTAAATCATTATTTTTAATTTCTTTAGCTAAGAAAGGGATGTAAGAATTATCACTTTGTCTATAAATTTGATTTAAAGGAATATAGTTAAAGAAATCAGATTCAATTAAATCATTTAATATAAGACCTGGGCCAACACTTGGAAGTTGGAATATGTCCCCTACTAAAATAAGCTTAACCTTATTACTTATACCATTAAGTAAAGCATTAAATAAATCTATGTCTATCATACTAACTTCATCTACGATAATTAGTTTATGATGGGTTTTGTTATATTCATTATATACAAATTCATTGCTGTCTTTATACCACTTTAAATATCTATGAATTGTAGATGCTGAAATGCCTGTTGATGAATTCATCTTTTTGGCAGCTCTACCTGTTGGAGCTAGCAAAGCAATTGTTTCTAAGATATCAGCTGGGCCTAATTTTTCTTTTTCAATATAAAGCTTAACTATAGCATTAATAATAGTTGTTTTCCCAGTACCAGGTCCACCTGATATAATAGTAATATTATTATTAAGAGCACTTTTAATAGCTTTTTCTTGTGTTTCATTATAATTAATTTTAAGTTTTTCTTCTAAAACTTTTAGCTTTTCATCTATATCAGGATATTCATTTACTTTATTAGAATCTATTTTCTTTAAAGTTTTAGCTATATTACATTCTTTTTCATAATAATCTTTTAAATATATTCTTTTTTCTATAATTATAATATCATTATTAT
>CAVGEW010000009.1:1691-15064 GCA_963628465.1 Agathobacter sp.
AATCTAAACACTCTAAAAATACATCTTCAGTAAGTTCAATATAAAACTCTTTTAAAAGAATTGCTCTTATTTCTTCTTCATAGTAATAGACATCACCATTTGTTAAAGACAATACTTTCATACTTTCTAAAATACAAGCATATACTCTTTGGTCAGTTTTATCGCCATAGTTATTTATATAAATACTATCAACTTTTCTAAAATCTACAACTTCACTTAAATCATAAAAATTATTAGTAAGCACATCATCTATTTCATCTTTAAAATGATTATATATTTTATAACATTCTTCCACACTGAACCCTATGTTTTGAAGCTTTAGTATAGTATCACCACTTTTATCATAGTTTATTAAAGATGTATGAATTTTTAACATTCTCTTTTCTGTCATGCCCACGATTTTAAGTAATTCCTCTTTTTGATTTTTGATTACCTCTAGGGATTTTTCCCCAAAAGCATCGACAATTTTTTTAGCAGTTACTTCCCCGCATCCTTCGATGAAAGGACTAGATAAAAAGTCTAACATAGCTTCTTTAGTTGTAGGTTTATCTATTTCATAAGAAGATACTACAAATTGCATGCCCCATTTATCATTTTTTTTATATTCTCCGAAAAGAGTCATTGAAGTATCAATTGATGGGTCTAAGAAAGAACCGGTGATAGTAATAGTTTTATTGCTAGATATTTCTTTCACACTACTTTCTTTCACCCTAAAAAGGGCTACTAAAAAGCCATTTTCTTTGTTATAAAATATTATTTTTTTTACTTTTCCTTTAATACTATTCATAATGTCCTTTTATATATTTGGCCTACCTCTAATTCTTCATTTAAAGTAACCATTAAATAATTACTGGTGTGGCCAATACTTACATTATTATATACTTCTTCTACTAAAATATCAAGCTCTTTACCTGCGAATTTATTTTCATATTCTTTTTCTAAAGTTTCGCTTAATTCAATTAATCTTTTAACTCTTAGTTTTTTGGTATGTTCATCTATTTGCTGTTGCATACTTGCTGCAGCAGTACCCTTTCTAATAGAATATGGAAAGGTATGGATTTTACTAAACTTCATTTTACTAGCAAAGTTATAAGTACTTTCAAAAAGCTCATCAGTTTCATATGGAAAACCTACGATAATATCCGTAGATATTGATATATCAGGTCTAATACTTCTTATTTTATTTATTTTGTCTTCATAATATTTCAAATCGTATTTTCGATTCATTTTCTTTAGTATTTCATCACTACCTGCTTGAAGAGGAATATGCAAATGATTACAAACTTTATCATTCTTAGACAGGCAATCTAAAAACTTGTCATTAAGTTCCGTTATTTCAATGCTAGATATTCTTATTCTTTTAAGTTCATCTATTTTAGATAGTTCATTTATTAAATCGGTTAAGTCATGGCCAGAGTCTTCATAATGACCAGTGTGAATTCCTGTTAATACTATTTCTTTATGGCCATTTTTAGCTAAATTTTCCGCTTCTTTTATTACTTTAGCAAAGTTTTTAGATCTAACCGTACCCCTTACATAAGGAATAATACAATAAGAGCAAAAATTATCACAACCATCCTCAATTTTAATGAAAGCTCTAACGTGATTAAAAGTTTCTATGAACATATCTTCAAAGCTCAAATCTCTTTCATTATAAAACTTGACATACTTCTTTTCTGTATCTATGTACTCTTTAATAAGCTCATCTATCATACTTTTATCTTTATTACCAAGTAAAATATCTATATCAAGAGATTTATATTCATCTTGCAAATTTTGAGAACTGCAGCCGGCGACAACTAAAATAGCTTCTGGGCACTCTCTTTTTATTCTTCTTATCATTTTTAAACATTTTTTATCTGATACATTAGTAACTGAACATGTATTAACAATAATAACTTGTGCCTCAGCTATTTTTTCTGTGTAGAAAAAATTTGATGAAAGCATTTTTTCTTTCATCATATTTGATTCATATTGATTAACTTTACAACCAAATGTAACTATATTAAATTTCATAACCTATCCCAATTCCTTTTGTAATCTTTTTAAAGCTTCAAGAAAAGCCTCTTCTTTTTGAAAACTAATAACCCTAACTTCTAAATTAGAAATTGAATTATTACTTTTATTAACTAAATTATCTAAATCAACTTTTTTAACTGATAAATCATCATGCATTTCTTCAGTTTCATAGTTTAGTTCATAATTATTATTTTCTTTATTAACCAGTTCATCATAACTAATAATAGCTTTATTTTCTTGGTCTTGTTCATAATCAGTAAATTCAATCATTTTATCATTATTCTTCATTCCTTCCCTCAACTCCTTTGCTATTTTCATCTCTTGAGTCTCCCCCAATTTATTTTTTTCTTTCTCTTCTAACTTATTTATTTTTATAAAATAAATCAAAATAACAATTAGTATCATTAAAATAAGTATTGAAAAATAAAATACTATATCAACAAACCTAAGGGCTATTAAAAAATTATAAATGTCATTAAAAATTCTCATCTCTACCACCATTACCATTATACTATTTATATATTTTTATAAAAAGCATAAAACGTCAATTTGACACATTGAAATGTCAAATATTGACACCTATTATAACATTACTAGACACATTTGTCAAAAAAATACCTATTCAAGCTACTAGTTCATACTCTCTTACCTTAATCCTTTCATCAGAACAATATAACCAAAGATTTCTTTTGCTAAATCCTTTACCAAATTCATTATACTTTCGCCATAATGCTTGCTTCACTTAATAATTTTTACTGTAGCCAAAAGGCTTAAAGCCTTTTAGATTTTGCAAATTTTGCCCTTAATCATTCTTCTTACGGTTGAACCAAAATAATAACCAACATCATAAATAGTATTTATTAACCTTGCAATAGAGTTAAATAGTGTTGCACTGATGCCTCCACCATTAATTTGTGCTAATTCATATTTTTCTAAAACCATAATATCCCCCTTAATTATTGCACTTCGTTGGATTTGCAAATCCGCTAAAGAATCCCGCTAGGAAAGCTCCTATGCCTCCGAAAATAACCCAAAGCGTTTTACCTCCACCGTTAATTGTTTCTAATTTTTCATTACTTAAAATTTCCATAATTTACCTCCTAGAATAATATTTTTTTAAGTTTTTTATATACTTTTTCTTGGTTATAAAAAATATCTAACTTGAATACTTCGTTATTATACAATCTATCACTTAGTTTAAGTTTTACTATAGAATAATTAATAAAATTATCATTATCTAAAGCCGGCTCACTTACTTCATATATATTAGCTTGATATTTATTGCTGCCAATTTTAAGATATTGCATATTATTTATTATATCAGGGTTTTCAATACCTATTTTAGTTACAATAAAACCATTTTCAATATAAGCATAAGTGGAATAGTTTTCGCACATATTTAAGTTTAAAACATAAATAATAAGAATAAAAACTAAAATAAAGAAAATAAATATGTGTTTTTTAAATGAGTATTTTATATTAATTAAATCTAAATAGTTCATACAGCCTCCATATTAATAACTTCATCAAAAATATTAGGGTATTTTTTATGAGATATATAAATTATTGTTTTATCTTTGTAAACTTGGCGAATATTATCTAATATCTCTAGTTCTAAATTCATATCTACTTCACTTAATGCTTCATCTAATATAAGAATATTAAAATCTTTCATTAAAGCTCTAGCAAGTATTATCCTTTGCTTTTCGCCTCCAGATATATTGGCTTCATCACAACCAATAACACTTTCGTATCTAAATGGTTTTTTAGATACAATACTATCTAACTTGCATATCTTAGAAATATTATCTAATTCTAAGATATCCTTATTACTTCCAATTAATATATTTTCTTTGATTGAGCCTGTGAAGATATTTTCATTTTGATTTACATAAACTATGTTATCTCGGATTGTTTGTAAACTTATATCCTTATAATTAAGTTTACCTAAGGAAATAGTGCCATCGTAATCTGTTATATATTTGGTTAGTATATTGCAAATTGTGGACTTACCAGAACCTGATGGGCCTTGAAGTAGAATAAAACTTCCACTTTTTATATCTAAATTAAATTGTTTTAAAATAGATTGATATTGGTTATAAGAATAATTTAAATCCTTAATTGAGATATCATAGCCATCAGTAGAATTGCTCTTCCCCTTGTTTTCCTTTTTAACACTTAGAAAATCATTAATCTTCGTTATGCTTGCTTTCATGAAACTATATTTAGGAATACAATCAATAATATTTTTTAGAGGATCAAAGTATAAAGATAATAAAGTATTGAATGTAACTAAATCAATTAAATTAATATATCTCTTGTATACAAAGTAAAACCCAAAAGTATTTACTAAGAATAAGCCTATTTCATAACAAGATATTTTAAGAGTATTAACTTTATTCAAGTAAGTATTTAGTTTAAAAGTATCATATAAATATTCAGTTAAACTAGTCTCAATCTTTTCTAAAGTAGTATTCTCAAGATCTAAGTTCTTGATACTATTTATCATTTTCACGTTTTCTAATATAGTATTATTAAATTCTGCGTCCAATGATATATTTTGATAAGCTTTTTCATAAATACTTTTCTTAGTTAATATTCCTATCAAAAGATATAAACAAGTAATAAGAAAAAGTATTAAAAATAATTTACTGTTTATACTAATAAGAAGGAATATTGTTATTACCACAAGTAAGAAATCTAAAGTATAGGTAATAAAGATTTCCGTTATTAGACCTTTGATACTTGTAAGTTCTCCAACCCGTGAAAGTATTTCACCAGATTTTCTTGAGGTAATAACATTTAAAGGAAGATTGAATAAATGAGCGAGAAAATCAGATGTAATAAGACAATCAATGTTTTTATTTAAATGATTTTCCAAATAGCTTCGATAATAGGTAAAAAAGATTTTGAACAAGGTAAAGAAAGCAAAAAGAAGTATTAATACATATAGATAGTTTAAAGAATAGTTTCTACTATAGAGGGCGTTAAATAGTTGATAATAATATCCGAGTACTATGGTAAATATACTTAAAAGGAAACTGACGAGTATTATAATCCTAATTAATGCTTTTTCCGAAATTAAAATTTTTTTAAATATTTTTAGTAGTGTTACTTCATTTTTTAAAACTATTATTTTTTGTTTAGGATATAAAAGTAGTGCTACACCAGTCCATTCTTCAAGAAAATTACAAAGAGACACTATCACCTTTCCTTTCGCAGGATCCATCAAAGTTATTTTATCTTTACCAATTTTTTCAATAACTACATAATGGGTATAACCTTTTTTCTTTTGCAAATGAGCAATCGCTGGTAGCCTTTTAATATCACTAAGCCTTTTTGCTTTAATACCTAAGGCATCAAAACCATATTTCTTGCTTGCTAGAACTAAATTTAGGGCGGAAGTTCCTTCAAGCGAAGTTTTGGCATCTAACCTAATTTGTTCAAGTGGTACATTTCCTCCATAATGTCTGATGATTGACAAAAGCGAACAAACACCACAATCTTTTTCATCTTGTTGTCTAACAATTTTCATTTATAATTTCTCCCTTCACTTTATATATTTCCTAAATGGTCGATTTTTTTTCGCTTTTTTTGAAAGTTTTTTGCAAAAATTTTTCGTGTGGCTAAAAATTTGGCGTATATATCTAAAATATATACAAAAAAAAACTTTAAATTTTAAAATGTAAAGTGCGTAAAATTATGTAAAGTAAAAATTTATTTTTCCCTTTTCCCGGAGAAAATTAGAAATGCCAAAATAACAATTATGGACAGGATTATACCCAAATGGATATACGCATTGTAGTTTTGAGTGTAAAGTGGAGCCTCATTTTTTTCAAAAGTTTCATATTTTATAACATTTGTTTCATTGCATCTATATACTTCAAGCGTATAAAGATTTTTTTCTTCACCATTTATTATTTCAATATAAACATAATTTTGTCCATATTCAAAATCTTCATTATTAGAAATTTTTATTTCATCTAAATCATTTATTTTATATTCAATCTCTAAAGATGTAATATTACTAGCTACCGTTACAGTATATATATTTACATATTTATCAAACTTTAAGGGCATATCACCATTTAAAACTTTTAAATTTAAAAGCACACTAATCACTTCCATGTATTAGTGTGCCCCAAAACAGTTAAATTATTTTTAAAAGTATTTCATTCATTACATAAATATACATTGGATTTATATAAATATAGCCCTTCTTTTTTATTAATTCTTTACTCTTTAAAAGAGGTTTTATATTATAGACATCCTCGACATTCTTACCAAACTTTTTGTTAAATTTTTTTATATTAATGCCATCAATTTTTCTTAGACCAAGCATTATTTCATAGTCCATACTTTCTTTTTCCCCGATTATTTCTCTTGTTTTAACATAATTGCCAAGCAAATAATCTTTTAAACTTTTAGTATTATTATACCTTATTTTATCTATATAACCGGAAGCTCCAAGGCCAAAGCCATAGTATTCTGCGTTATCCCAGTAAACTAGATTATGCTTACTTTCATAGCCTTTCTTAGCAAAGTTACTTATTTCATAGTGATGCATGTTCTTAAGTTTATTTTCAATGTATTTATACATTTCATAGTCCAGTTCTTCATCAATAGGGCTTGTTTTATCTACATAAGCTTTCGTATGTTTTTCCAGAATAAGACTATAAGTACTTATATGTTCAGGCTTTAGTTTTAAAAATAGATTTAAATCTTTTTTTAAAGTCTTTAAAGTCTCACCAGGTATGGCGTACATTAAGTCTAAATTAATGTTATTAAAGCAAAGTTTACGACATAATTTAATTTTATTTTCCACATCTTTGTAATCCGACTTACGATTCATAAACTTTAGTTTATTTTCGTCAAAACTTTCTATCCCTATACTTAATCTATTTACCCCATAACTTTTTAAAAGTAGCAAAAAATCCCTATTTATATCTTCAATATTACATTCAAAAGTAAATTCTTGTAAGTTAGATATATTAAATATTTTTACTATTTCTAAAAGCTTTTTTATTTCACTTAAACTAAGGGCACTTGGCGTACCTCCGCCGATATAGATGGTCTTTATTTCATCACCCATGTATCTATCTTTTATTTCATTTTTTAAAGCTTTTAAATAAGCATATACCCACTTTTCATTATAAATAAATTTACAAAAATCACAGTAAGAACAAATGCTTTTGCAAAAAGGAATATGAATATAAACAGAGGAAGCCATTATCTACCTACATAATTTGTTTTTGAGGGGAATTTTTTCCAAAAATCACATAGATAATCAAATTCTGATACAAGTTCAGGGTATTTTTCTTCAAGCTTTCTAACTCTTTTAGAATAAGAATTTCGTTCAAGTCCAAAGGTGTTGGCCAGCTGACTTGGTCCCATCATATATTTAACTTGATATTTAGCTAAAGCGGCGATATCTTCATCTGTTAATACTTTACCATTCATTCTTTTTTCAAGAACAATTTTCACATTTTTATCAGATAATTCTTCTAAAATTGCGACAATTTGCTTTTGGTCTTTGCTTGGTGTTATACAAGATTGATATAACCGATTGAAATAAGACATAAACTCTTTCTTAGCTTTATTTTGATCTTTCATTCCATGTCTATACAGCAAAACTAAATAAGTATATTTTTCCCCATAAAAAGCTAAAGTCTTATCTTCAATTTCTTTTTTATCAATGCCAAATAAATCGCTTAATGCATCTGGTATAAGGCCGAATGTTAAAGCACATCTAGCAATAAAACGATATCTTTTGTCTTCTCTTGGATACATCTTGTTTAATACTTTCATATCAACTCTTTCTGTATTAGTTATATTGCTTAAAGAATGTTTTTGTAAAACAATCCTTGTTTGTCTTAGCATACTACTTGTTACAAGTTCAGGATAAGCATCATGGAGCATATCAAGTCTACTTGTTAAATCTCGATAAGTAACATTTTCTGAAACATCTAAGGCATCGGCAATTTGAGCTACAGTCTTATTTTCCTCAACTAAAAGTTTATATGAAGCTAAAACTCTATTTCTAACCTCAGAATCTTTAATAGTTTTTTCTGAATTTTCTACAACTTTTGCTTGAACCTTGCTATGTAAACTAGGATCCATATTTTTTAATTTATTAGTTATATTATCCCTTATTGTTACATGAGATTGTCCTACTTCTCTAGCTATTTCTCTAAAAGACATCCCATTTAAATACATATTTGCTTGATTAATTAATATTTTCTTTTCTTCTTCCATTATTCATCACCTAACACTGCTAAGAATGCTTCCTGTGGCACTTCAACAGTACCTACCATCTTCATTCTCTTTTTTCCTTCCTTTTGTTTTTCTAATAATTTTCTTTTTCTTGAAACATCCCCGCCATAACACTTGGCTAAGACATTTTTCTTTAAAGCACTTATATTTTCTCTAGCTATTACTTTTGAACCAATACTTGCTTGAATAGGTATTTGAAACATTTGTCTAGGTATTAATTCTCTAAGTTTTTTGACAATACTTCTTCCTTTAGAATAGGCAAAATCTTTATGAACGATAATGCTTAAAGCATCAACAATTTGGCCATTTAGTAAAATATCCATTTTAACTAGATTACTTTCTTTATATCCACATAGTTCATAATCAAATGAAGCGTATCCCTTTGTTGTACTTTTTAATTTATCATAAAAGTCATACACTATTTCAGATAAAGGTACTTCATAATGCACATTTATTCTTGTTGCGTCTATATAATCTACGGCCTTATATATGCCTCGCTTATTTTGGCAAAGTTCCATGATAGAGCCTATATATTCTGATGGGGCAATAATACTAGTATAGATGTAAGGTTCTTTAATACAGTTTATTTTTGTTTTCTCAGGCATCTTCGATGGAGCATCAACTAAAACCAAAGAGCCATCTGTTAAAGTTATTTCATAAACTACACTTGGGCTTGTAGCAATAATACCTATGTTAAATTCTCTTTCAATTCTCGTTATTATAACGTCCATATGTAAAAGGCCTAAGAACCCTATCCGAAAGCCAAAACCTAAGGCTTCACTAGTTTCTGGTTCAAATGTTAGTGCCGCATCATTTAGCTTTAGCTTAATTAAAGCTTCTTTTAATTCTTCATATCTATTTGGTTCGGTTGGAAATATTCCTGAGAAAACCATAGGTTTCATCTTCTTATAGCCTTTGATAGCCTCACTTGCTTCCTTACCAACTACGGTGATTGTATCCCCTACAGAAACTGTACTTATGTCTTTAATGGAGGCCGCGATGTAGCCAACCTCACCACTTTTGAGTTCTTTAAGCTTTTCTTCCTTTGGAGTAGATACACCAAGTTCGACAACTTCAAAAGTACTACCCGTTGCCATCATTTTGATGGTATCACCTACCCTTATCTTGCCATCTACTAGTTTAACTAAAAGCACAACACCACGATAAGGGTCAAAATGCGAATCAAATATTAAAGCTCGCGGCGGTTTTTCCTCATTAATATCAGGTTCAGGAATTCTATTTATGACGGCCTCAAGGATGTCTTTTACACCTTCCCCAGTTTTAGCACTACATAAAATAATTTCTTCTTCTTTAAAACCTAAGACCTCGATAAGTTCTTTTTTTACTCTTGGTATATCTGCATTTGGCAAGTCTATCTTATTGATAACTGGAATTATTTTTAAATCTTGTTCTAAAGCCAAATATAAATTAGCAAGAGTTTGAGCTTCAATGCCTTGCGCAGCATCTACAACTAACACGGCACCGCAACAAGCAGCAAGACTTCTTGATACTTCATAAGAAAAATCAACATGACCAGGAGTATCTATTAAATTTATGATATAGTCTTCACCTTTATAATGATAATTTAACTTAACAGCATTAAGTTTAATAGTTATTCCTCTTTCTCTTTCGAGGTCCATGTTATCAAGTATTTGCTCTTTCATTTCCCTTTTAGACACAGCACCTGTCAGTTCTAAAAGTCTATCTGCAAGAGTACTCTTACCATGGTCTATGTGAGCAATAATTGAAAAATTCCTAATATTTTCCTTCTTCATTTCGAAACACCTCTTTAATTGTATCAAAAAAATAAGAAAAAGTCATTAGGTTTTAGAAAAATAAAATTTTTATAGCCTCCCAAAGGCCACTAAAACCATCTGTTAGAACTTTTGTTGCGGCCTCACTAAACTTTTCCCCACTCTGTGTAAACTTATTACTATAGTCTATGGTATCATTTTCTATATAGGTATTTACATCTACTTCTCTTCCATTTAATACATCATCTTCAAACTTTTCAATTGCTTTATCTGTTAAGGCAACTTTATTATTTAAGGTACTTTCATAAAATCCGCTTATGCTTGAGATATATAGCCCCATAAATATTATAAAAGATATAGTTAAAATTCTTTTAAACCAGTTAGTTTTCTTTTTCATTTTCATTTAAATACTCATAAATAACTTTGGCAATTATTTTTAAAGTATTATTAACCTCCTCAATATAATTATATTGCCCCCCAACTTCAATTAGGATGGTATTTTGATTAAAATCTTGGTTATATATGCCATTTACTCCTGGTCCTTTTTTCTCAAGAACTCCTCTAGTAAGGGATGGTGCTATATTTCTTATTTTTTCATTTAAAGCCTTAGCTAAGTTTAAATTAGGCTCATAGTTTTCATGTTCAAGACCTACAACAAACATAACTTTGGCATATTTTTGTCCGCTAATTTCCGCAACAGTTCTTTCATATGATGCTGCATCACGGTGCAAATCTACAAAAAATATAAGTGATGGATTTTCTTTATAAGCATTTTCTAATAACACCCTACTTGCTTTATAACTATACCCGTACTTCCATCCATTAGTATTTAATATATCTACAATACTATTTTCCTCAATAATAGTGCCTATACCTAAATCTTCAAGATATTCACCTAAAATATGACTAGCTATAAAAACTGTATTATTTATATTAAAACTTTCTAAGAAAGTATTATTATATCCTTCAGTCTGATGTGTATTATAAATATACACTAGTGGTTTATTTGAAGTAATCTGTTCATCATCATTAATAATAGGTGTTACTATGTCAACATTAGTGCCTGTATATATTTTTTCAATACCAAAGGAATATTTAAGTAAAAATTCAGTTGAAGACAACCTTTTAATATCATTTAAATTATAACTTGAAAAAGAATCTTTTACTAAATAATCTATATAAATTGTATTATCCATTTTTAAATCAATTTTATCATATAAAAATTTAAATGATATTAAAAAGGATACAATAATAAAGATAACTATGATAACTAGTCTAAATATTTGTTTTTTTAAACCATTTCTAAGTTTTAATCTTTTCATAACAATCACCATGTACATTATACATCAGCAAAAGCATATAATTTGTCGAAAGGAGTACTTTAAATTAAATAAATTTTGATTTATAATATAAATGGTGATTGTTATGAGCAATTTAATAAATTATGTTAAAGATAATAAAGATAAAACTTATAAAGAGTTTGCTTTTAATGAAATAGATGCAGCAGTATATACAGCTTTATCTTATATAGATTTTACTAGTATTAAGACAAAGATGACAATTAATGAAGCATATTCTTTAATGCAAGATAGATTTTTTCTTAAAAAGAAAGATAAATTTACAGAAGAAAATAAAGCTTTATTTAAAGAAGTAGCAAGTTCTAAAAGATATAAAGATAATATAATTACAAGCTTTAGAAAGATTAGAAATACTACTACCCAATTTGGTGCTATAACAATCGTTGTACCAAGATATTTTAAGTTTATAGCCTTTGAAGGTACTGAAGATGACCTTGTAGGCTGGGAAGAAAACTTTAAGATGGCTTACATGTACCCTGTGCCAGCCCAACGTGAAGCAGTAAAATATTTAAAAGAAAATATTAAACCAAATGATTTTGTTTTGTATATTGGAGGCCACTCTAAGGGTGGTAATTTAGCTATGGCAGCAGTGATGGAATTAAATATACTTCATAGATACCAAATAGATTACATTTTTAATTTTGATGGGCCTGGTTTTAATGAAAAAGTTGTAGATATAAAAAAGTTAAAGAAAATCGAAAAGAAAACTATTAACTATTATCCATGTGAAAGTATCGTTGGGATGATATTTCATTCTTTAGGTAAAACTAAAATAGTTAAAAGCAATGCAATAGAGATATATCAACATGATATACATTCTTGGATTATAGAAGAAAAAACTTTTAAAGAAGGTAGTTTATCTTCAAATTCTAAGAAATTTCATCAAAAACTAGATAAAATAACTAATACATTTTCAGAAGAAGATTTAAAAAGATTTGTTGATACTATATTTTATATTCTAAATAAAGCAGGTTATTTATATAAAGCCGATTTAAAGAAACTTAGTTTAGAAAAACTGAAGAAATTACTTGATGAAACAAGGAATCTAAATGAAAAAGAAAGAAAGCTTTTATATGATATATTAAAATCTTTAGTAATAATAAAAGAGTAAAGTCATTATAACTTTACTCTTTTGCTATATTTCAAAGTCAGTTAACTGAACAGGGTCTAACTTTAAACTTTGACATTTCTATCAGTTTTTATATTAACATAAACATTCACCCAAGTTTTATTAAAACTGTCCCCCACACTCCGAACGTAGGTTTGTCGCAGGCTCGCCTAGCACCTTAGTCGGCACTAGTCTCGCTCATTCCCTAACCTAGTTTTATCGGATTGCTCGAGCTTCCATCTCCACTCAAATATGTGGCCGATGACTCCAAATAGAAGACCGGGCGCACCGCATAGCTGAAGAGGACGAGGCCGTCGCTGTTGTCGCTGACAAACCCATCCGAGCCAACATACAAACTATAGTTCCCGCTACCGGAGTTACGGGACACAAGCCATTCAAAAGAATCGAGGTAAAGCCAATTTATAGTTGTTATGGCTGTACCTGCAGAATCGTTGCCATCATAAATATTTAGTTCTACGCCCCAAGCAGTAGGGCTTGCAGCAAATCCATAGTCATTTGCGTACATTAAGCCTATTTGCGCTGAAATCTCATAATTATCATCTGTTCCAACAAAGGGGCTTGTCATTTCATTGGTATACATTGTTTCAGCTGTAACGGCTACATCTGAAACACCTCCAACTTTCCATGTTGCGGTTGCTATTTTACTTGAAAAACTACTTATACTTGTTAAGTATGTTCCTTGTAAGTATGCATATAAACTTGATGTTGACCATGTGTTTAAGCCACCTGTATCCCATGCCATATCTCCAATTGATGTTGCTTTTATTACTTTTACTTGATTATTGAATACCCCAATTATTCTAAATAGATTTGCATCTGGGCATGTTGTTTCTGTTGAGC
>CAVGEW010000010.1:0-6348 GCA_963628465.1 Agathobacter sp.
CAGAAATGATAAAGTTTTTCCATAATGACAACTGGAAGGAAGAATCCGCAGAACTACGTGGCCGTGAGGAAGGCCGTGAAGAAGGCCTAGAACTTGGACGCGAGGAAAATAAGCTTGAAACTGCCAAAGAAATGTTAAAAAGCAATTGTGATATTAATTTCATAAGTAAAATCACTAAGTTATCTATTCCTAAGATTAAAACTTTATTATAAAGTTAAATTTACATTAAATAAATATTGGTTTTAGTTATGCCATAAGGCAAAAATTATAAAAAATATGGAAAGGAAACAAAAATAACAAGAGACTAAATATTTATTTATGCTGTTAACCATACCATCAAGTGATGATATGGTTTTTATAATATTTCAATTAAAAAACTTCCGTCAACTGGAAGTTTTAAATTGCTTAAATGGCGGAGTAGAGAGGATTTGAACCTCCGCGCCAGCATTCGCCGACCTAAATCCTTAGCAGGGATCCCTCTTCAGCCTCTTGAGTACTACTCCATAAGCTACTTCTATATTTTAATATAAAAGTAAGCACTTGTCAATTAACTTACGCAAAAATTTTGAATATTATCAATAAAATTCTGCATTACTGTTAAATAATCATCGTCATTATCACTATCTACATTAATCATTGACTTAACATCTATGGTTTTTGCTTTATATTCACTCACAATAGAATTAATATTATCTGTATAATTATTGTCTAGAACAAATATTGTTGAATAAGTTTCTTTTTTAAAGTTATTCTTGATTGAGTTAAGTGTACCTTCAGTTAAAGTTTCTTCATCTAAAGAAACTATATTAAAACCATAATTTTCTAGAAACTTAAAAACATTATCACTAACTACTAAAGTGTTAGTACCTTTACTTTGTGCTTCCTTGCCAATAGCTCTTAAATCAGCATCTTTTAAAGAAAGTATTTCTGATAATTCATTATATTTTTCATCTACATAATCAGATATTATTTCGCTTTCTAAGTATTCTTTTAAATAGTCTTTGATGTTTTTAGCAAGCATTAAATAATTATTTGGACTCATCCATAATTCTTTTATACCATAAGTATAAGATAATCCATTTGAAACATCTATTATAAGAAGATTTCTATTTTTATTAATTAAATTCTTAGCAATTGTTTTTTCATTACTAAGACCATTATAAATAAATAAATCTCCTTTAGCGTATTTTTTAATCTGTTTACTAGTAAGTTCATATGTTGTAATATCAGCTCCAGCTGGATATATACTTTCTATTGTAGAATAATCTTTATACATAAACTCTATTAGATATTTCGCAGGATATATTGTTGTATATATTGTGGCATTTTCTAAGTTATCTTTCTTTAAACTACATCCTGTAAGTAATATTGTACATATTATTAATAAAATTATTTTTTTCATATATTATTTCCTTCCTTTTTTAAATTATCTATTCCATATTTACCAAATGGGTTGCATTTAAGTATTCGCTTTATTCCTAAAGTAAGGCCTTTGCAAAAACCATAAGTATTTAATGCATCTATCATATAATCGCTACATGTTGGAGTAAACCTGCACATACTATGAGAGTGAAGTGGTGTAACTTGGTAAGCCCTGATTAAATAAATGATTAATTTCTTCAAATATATCACCTTTATAAATTGTACTATAAAATTATTCGTTTGTAAATGTTTTCAAATTAGAAAAAATCTGTTATAATAATATAGAAATGGATATGATAATATGAATTTTTTAGAAAATATGGGTATTAAAATAAAAAATAAAAAGCTATTAGAAACTGCTTTAACTCACAGTAGTTATTCTAATGAACATAATTGTGAAAATTATGAAAGATTAGAATTTTTAGGTGATGCTATCCTAGAAGCTGTTACTAGTGAATATTTTTATTTAAAGACTGACCTTAGGGAAGGGGATATGACTAAGACTAGAGCTAACTTTGTTTGCGAAAAGGCTTTAGCTTGTTATGCAAGAGATATTGGCCTTGGTAATTATGTTAGAGTGGGTCATGGGCAAATTAATAATTTAAATGATACGATTTTAGCGGATGTTTTCGAAGCTGTCACTGCGGCAATATATCTTGATCAAGGTTTTGATGTTGCCAAAAAATATCTTGATATCATAATTATTCCCTATGTTGAAGCTAAGAGAGATTTTAATTCTGATTATAAATCTCAACTTCAAGAAGCTGTTCAAACTAGCAAAAAGTCACTTGAATATGTGGTAGTAAACGAATTTGGGGAAGCCCATGATAAAACATTTGAAATAGCGGTTAAAATAGATGATATAGTGTATGGAAAGGGATTTGGCAAAAGCAAAAAAGAAGCAGAACAAAATGCAGCTTTGGATGCTTTATCGAAAAGTGCGGTGAAATAGATGTATTTAAAAAGTATAAGAGCGCAAGGTTTTAAGTCCTTCGCAGATAAATTAGATTTAGAAATAAAACCTGGTATCACAGGTATCGTAGGTCCGAATGGTTCGGGTAAAAGTAACATTGTTGATGCTGTTAGATGGGTTTTAGGGGAACAATCTGTTAAGTCCCTTCGGGGTCAAAATAACATGACAGATTGTATTTTCAGTGGCTCCGAATCCCGAGAAACTCAAAAAAGAGCTATGGTTGCTTTAGTTTTTGATAACTCTGACCATTATTTAAATAGTGAATTTAAAGAAGTAGAAATAAAAAGAATAGTTTACTCAACAGGCGAAAATGAATATTATATTAACAATGCAAGGGTAAGACTTAAAGATATTACTGACCTGTTCATGGACTCTGGCGCAGGGGCAAGTGCTTTTAATATCATAAGTCAAGGAAATGTCACAGACATTGTTAATTCTAAATCAAGTGATCGAAGGGTAATCTTTGAAAGTGCTGCCGGAGTATTAAAATACAAAAAAAGAAAAGAAGAAAGTCTTAAAAAATTAGATAAAACTGAAGAGAATTTAATGCGTATTAAATTAGTCATAGATGAACTAGCATCTACGGTGGAACCTTTAAAAAAACAAAGCGAAGAAGCTAAGAAATACTTAGATATAAAGGGCGAACTTGAAAATATTGATATTGCTTTAATAGCGAGTGATATCACTAATTTAAATCTTGAATATAGCAAAATAACCGAAGAAGTAAAGAATTTAAAAGAAAAATTACTTACTTTAAAAAAAGATTCTGAAGATAGTAAATTAGAAACTTTAAAGTTCCGAAGTCTTGAACTTGAAGAAAACTTAAATAAGAAAAAAGAAGAATTATTAACTTTAACTGAAAATTTAAGTGATTTAAATAGTGAAAAGAAACTAACTATTGAAAGACAAAAGTATGAAGCAGATAATAAAGTAATTGATAATAATTTACTTGTTTTAAAAGAAAGAGAACTTGAAGTAAATAAAAATATTACTATCTGTGAAAGAGAAGTTGCGGATATTGAGGCAAGTATACAAAGAGAAAGAGAAAAGAGTGAAGATGTTAAGAATGAATCTTTAGTTTTAAAGGTAAAGAAAAGTACCGCAAGTAATGCCTTGATGGAGGCAAGTAAAAACAAATTCTTACTTGAAAATAAAATATCTATCTTAGAAAACAATATTTTAAGTAGTGAATCTGCTCCTGCATCAGTTCGTAATATTTTAAATAACCCAAGACTTTATGGAATCCATAATACAATTGGTAAGCTTTTAGATATTCCTGATAAGTATTTGGTTGCAACAGACATAGCTCTTGGGGCATCAAGCAACTATCTAGTTGTGGAAACAGAAGAATCTGCCATAAACTCTATTAATTTCTTAAAAGAAAGAAAACTAGGTAGAGCAACCTTTTTCCCATTAAATATTATCAAAAGTAAATATGTAAATACTGATATCATTGATAGTATTAAAAATATAAATGGTTATATTGGTGTTCTTAGTGATTTGGTAAGTTATGATTCTAAATATAAAAATATTATTGAAAATGTTCTAGGGCAAGTCCTTGTCGTTGATAATGAAAGGACACTAAATATCATTGGTAAATTAATTAATTATAAATATAAAGTTGTTTCTTTAGATGGGGAAATTCAACATATCGGGGGTTCTATAACTGGGGGTACAAGTAAGAAAAATACAATGTTAAATGAAAAAAATGAACTTAATAAACTTAAAAACGAACTTCAAAAAATGGATATTAAGATTAAAGATCTAACAGAAGATGTAAGTAAAATTACTGATAACCTTGAAGAACTTGAAGAAAGAGAAAATGTTTTAAATAAATACGTAATTCTTTTAAACGATGAATTATTTAACAAAAAGACTAGTTTAAGTAGATTAAATGAAGAACATAAAAATATTTTAAGTGAACTTGAGGGTTTAAACGACCGTAAGAACAATAAACTTGATAAACATTTAATTGATTTAATGGAAAAAATTAATAATCTAAGTAAATCTCGGGAACTTATTGAAAAAGATATTAAGTTAATTACTAAGGAAAAAAATGATTTGAACGACGAAATAAATATTTTAGACAAAAAATTAAGAGATTCTAGTGCAAGTTACAATGTAGTTAATAATGAATTAAAAAATAAGGAAGTAGCTTCTGGTAAACTTGAAGTAAAATTAGATAATTTACTTGAAGATTTAAGTAATAATTATAATTTAACTTATGAAGCTGCGAGTGCTAGTTATAGTTTAGAAATGGATGCTGACATAGCAAGAAGTCATGTAGCTAATTTAAAAAAGGATTTAAGTAAACTTGGTAATGTTAATTTAGGGTCTATTGAGGAATATGAAAGACTATCTAAAAGATATGACTTTTTAACAAATCAAAAGTTTGATTTAGAAAGTGCATCCATGGAACTTAAAGGAATTATTAAAGAAATGGATGATGTAATGACTGAGAAGTTTGCTAAATCTTTTGCAAGTATTAAAGAAGAATTTAGTAAGATATTCAGACTTATGTTTAAAGGTGGTAAGGGTGAGTTATCACTTAGTGACCCAGATGATTTATTAAATACAGGCATAGATATTGTGGCAATTCCTCCAGGTAAGAAAATAAATTCTCCATTTGCTTTAAGTGGGGGAGAAAAAGCTTTGACAGCGATATGTTTACTCTTTGCAATGCTTGAGGTTAAACCATCACCGTTTGTTATCTTAGATGAAGCTGAAGCTGCTTTAGATGAAGTAAATGTAGATATGTTTGGTAAGTATTTAAGTGAAGAAAAGTCGCGTAGCCAATTCATAGTTATAACTCATAAAAAGAGAATGATGGAATATGCTGATTCTTTATATGGTATAACAATGCAAGAATCTGGGGTAAGTAAAATAGTTAGTGCTAAACTAGAAAATTAAAGGAGGTATTATGTATAGTTATATAAAGGGTTTCATTACGGAAATAACCGCAAGTAGTATTACAGTTGAAGCAAGTGGCGTAGGTTATTTAATATATGTTGCTAATCCTTATAGTTATGAATCTTCTAAAGAATACAAAGTTTATGTCTATAACAAAATAGGGGAAGATGAATATAGTTTATATGGTTTTAAAGAAAAAGATGAATACGAGTTATTTTTAAAATTAATTTCTGTAAAAGGCTTAGGTCCTAAGATAGCTCTTCCTATGCTAGCAACAGGTTCTATAAGTGGGATTGTTGATGCTATAAATAGAGAAAATATTTTATATCTAACTAAGTTTCCTAAAATAGGAGAAAAACTTGCTCGCCAAATAATCCTTGATTTAAAAGGCAAGATAGATATTGAAGTAACAGATGTAACAACTGATGACCAAGAAGATTTAATTGATACACTTACTGCTTTAGGTTATAAAGTAACTGAGATAAAAAAGGTTATTGGCAGTGTTGATTCAAGTAAATCTTTAGAAGAACAAGTAAAAGAAGCATTAAGACTTTTACTTAAGTAGGTGAAGAATGAAAAATGGGTTTACACTAGTAGAATTATTAGCTACGATAGTTATTATGTCTGTTTTAGCTTTGATAGGCACCGTAGGCTTAAATTATACTAAAGAAGTTATTTATCAAAATATTTGGAATTCTAAAATTGAATTTATTGAGGCTGTAGGGGAAAGCTTTGGAACTGACAAAAAAGAATATATTAAAAGTTTGGGTAGTTGTTCGATAGGTAAAAGCCCTTGTCTAGAGGTAACAGTTCAAACTCTTATTGACCGGGGTTACTTAATAACTCAAGACTCTATAAATTATAATGGAGATGATAACTTTAAGGTTGTAATAAACAAAACAGTAAATAAAAGTGATAATGAAAGCGAAAACTTTACAAATGGTTATTATGTAAATAATTATAAAATTGCTATTTATATTGAAAATGATGTTGTATATGCTAAGTATTTAGATACGTAATAAAAATTTTTAAAAAAAGCACAC
>CAVGEW010000011.1:0-17667 GCA_963628465.1 Agathobacter sp.
CTTTACTCCGTAGAGCACATTCGGTATTATCAGTCGTTTCCAACTGTTATCCCCATCTTAGAGGTAGGTAACCCACGTGTTACTCACCCGTTTGCCACTAAGGGGAAAATCCAAATCCAAGAAAATTCATCATTAGCGCAAGCGCTGCAAACTTCAATTCTTTTCATTGGGCCCCTTCGTACGACTTGCATGTCTTAGGCATGCCGCCAGCGTTCATCCTGAGCCAGGATCAAACTCTCAATAAAAAATGATTTATAATAAATCGTTATTTTTAAGTTTAATCAAAGCTACTCAAAATTGACTTTTTTACTTAGTTTTCAAAGATCATTTTCACACCCTATTTTGCTGAGTGCATAGATAATATACCAAATCTAGAAATGAATGTCAACAAAAAATTGCATTTTTTTTAAAATTTTTGCAATTTTTTTTAAATTCCCTGGTTTTTCAAGGGATTTTCTATATATTTTATGCTTAATTTTTCTATTTATTACAATCTTTTATAATATTTTCATATAATTCTTTATACCTAATTATTGTATTTTTATCAAACGGGCCTTCCTTATTTTTTTTCATTTGTATTAATTTTTTTAATTCATTATTTACTATTTTATCTATTTCGTCTGAATATTTCATTTTTTTCTTATGATATTTATATTCATTATAATCTAAAATCTTATATCCCATGTCAGGAAATACTCTTAAATCTAAATCATAATCTATATATTTAATTACATTTTCATCTACAACATAGGGAGATGCTATATTACAATAATAAAATAAACCATGTTTTTTTAGCTGAGCTATACAATTAAACCAATTGTGCTTATAGAAAAATATTATAGCTAATTCTTTTGTTTTATATTTATGTCCTTCTGGTTCTGTTACATCAACACCATAATTACCACACACAATATAGTCATCTTGAATATCTAGGATGACTGTATCAGAGCTCGCTTGATAAACTTCCCCATTATGTTTATAGCAATGAATATCATATTTATAACCAATTTTCATTTAATCACCTTCTTTCTATTATCCTTATATATTATATAGGCAAAAAGAGCAAATTACATTGCTCCGATTATTTCTATAGCTTTTGCTAATTGAGTATCTATTGTTACTTCTTCACCATTTTCATTAGTTACTTGCGTTTGTGCAACTTCATAATCTGGTTTAAGCCCTACACCATCAATACATTCTCCGTTAGGTCTTAGCCATCTTGCTGAGGTGAATTTGGCCATACTACCATCTTCCATTTTATAAGTTTGTTGGACTTTACCTTTACCATAGCTTGTTTCACCAACTAAAACTGCATTATAACTATCCTTTAAAGCTGCGGCAAGAATTTCCGCAGATGATGCCGAACTACCATTTATTAAGATTACAATTGGATAATCCCTAGATGTTTGTGTTTCATCATAATAGTCTTCTTTGGTACTTTTATTTTCAAGAGAATATATTAATTTGCCTTTTTCTAAAAACAAACTAGCAGTTGTTTCTGCTGAATCTAAATATCCTCCTGTATTATTCCGTAAATCTATTATAAGTTTGTTCATTTGGTTAGATTCAAGTTCATTTAAAGCCTTACTCATTTGGCTTGTCAAAGGTCTTGAGAATTTAGTTATTTGGATATACCCTATATTATTTTCCTTTATTTCATAACTTATTGCCGGTTCTTCAATAGTAGCAACTTCAATATTGAATGTAAGCTCCTCATTATTTCTTTCAACGACAACAACCACTTCTTTTTTATCGGTATTTTTGATTAAAAGACTTACAGCATTACCGTCACTATTATTTAGATTTGTTCCATCTATACTTATAAATCTATCACCTGCAAGTAATCCTGCGGCTTGAGCAGGACTATCACTCATTACTTTAGTTATAACTCTATCACTATTTAATTCCACACCAATACCTTGATATGATCCTTGCAGGCTTTGTTCTAGCAAAGTTTTTTGGTCTTCGTCTAAATAGGTTGTGTAATTATCTCCTAGATAGTTCAGCATGGCATTTAAAGCAGCATCTAACATTTTTTCTTTGTCAATATCTTCATAATAGTTATTGACTATATTAGAATAAGCTTTAAGAAAGTCTGCTAAATCTTCATCGTTTGATATATCTTTATATGATAAATTGTAATTGTTAGTTATTATTACCCCGGCAGTTACGGCCGATACTATAGATGTAATACATATTATTACAATTACGCTTATTAAATTAAACCCTTTATTGTTTTTCATTATTTTTTCACCCTACATTTATTGTAGCATTAAAATAAAAAAAAGAAAAGTTAAAAACTTTTCTAAATGCCTAATTCACTCTTAATTGTGTCAAGTGTTTCCAAATATTTGACAATTTTTCCATTTTTAATCTTAATTAAGGTTAAATCTTTAAAAGCAAGTTCACTTGGTTTTGTCGCTTTAGAATTACTATCCTTATCATTTCCAACATAATATTTTTTATTAAGTTCATTGGACAAGTCGCAGAAATATACTTTAAGGGTTTCTTCATTATCCATATATTTATTCATAAGAGCAGAATAATATATTGCATTGGCAGATTCACCATCGTAGACGATAACATAGTATTCAGCGTCTGCGCGATTAAATAAAGTACCAACACTTACTTTGTCATAATCTATTTCCCCGGCAGTTACTTCTTTACTTGAATCATCACTATCTTTGTTTTTATCAACAAGTCTTGTAATAGCATACACAGCGAGAACTAGAATTATTATACTAAATAGAATTATAATAAATTTCTTTACTTCCTTAGCTTCTTCGCTTTCTATTTTGTCAATGTTTACTTTCTTTTTATTCTTTTTAACACTTGCTTTTTCATTTAATTTAGTTTTTGCCATAACTATCCCTCCATGAAATAATTATACCTAAACCTAAGGCCTTTTGCAAGTTTTAACAAGATTTTTTTCAAAAAAAAGAACAATGCGCATGGCATTGTTTGCTATTTTGTAGATAAAACGGTTTTTGAATTGCCTAAAGATTTTGCTACACTTACCATTTCACTTGTGGATAAATCACTACTTACAAGATAGTAACTGATGTTTTCACTGTTCCAACTAACGGAATTTGAACTTATAACCCCGATTGTTTTGTCAAGCATAAGAGGGTCACCAAAAACTGGTATTACTTCAAAATCTGTTGCCACAGAAGCTGTTTCCTCCACTATAACGAAGTTTTTATCACCAGCAAAAGTTAATATAACTCTGCTACCTGTTGCGGTATCAACTGTTTCCGATGATTTTAAATGAGTATTCGTGGGAATGTAAAGTGGATAAATTATACTATCTAAGCTGCTTGTTGTTTTTTCACAAGTATCACCTTCACAAGTTTTATTTTCCTTGCAATTATCCCCTGTACAAGTACCATTCTTACTGTTATCTGTATTTTCTTCACTCTTAGTTACATCAATTAAATCTTCTAAGACAAAGTCATCTTCTTTTAATTTGGCTTTTAAATTAACACTTTTAAAAGTAACTTTAATCTTTACTATATCATCTGCAGAATAAACATCTACTTTTTCAATGTTCATATTTTTGTCAAAATATATCTTTTGATATGTAAGTTCTTCATTATTAGGATAATTTACTTTACATTTAATTACATATCCGTCATCTAGTTTTTCTAGTGTTTTATCACTATCGTTTTTAATATCACTTAGCAAGTTTTGTAAAAGATATGCTTGGGATGAATTTTCTGGCCATACACTATCAAATTTAAAGCTCTTGTTTAAACTAGGTGTAACAACATAAAGACCTTCCTTATTCTTTAGTATTACTTGTTCATGATTGTTTGTTTGATTTACTAAAACCACTTTATAAAAATCATCTTTTAGAAAGTAAGCATCTATATTATAAGTAAATAATTCTTCACCACTACTTATTTCCATGGTACCATTTAGTTTATATGATTTACTACTTTCAACTTGTTTAGTAAAATCAGATACTGCATCTTCAAGTTTATAACTTCCACATCCCGTTAGTGTTAGCAGGCAAATTGCTATTAATATTAAATATTTTTTCATTACCAAATCCCCTTTTCTAATTAAATATATTTTTTCTATTTAAAAATATGTATGTATAATATTTAATTTATGGTTAAAAATATAATTAAAGGGATGTGAAAATATGATGATATTACAAAAGATAGCTTTAGTATTTACTATTGTAGGAGCTGTAGTATGGGGAATATATGGACTTTTTGATGTTAATATAGTAGCCAAACTGTTTGCTAATATAAATGTTTTAGAAAGAGCTATATATGTTGTTGTTGGTATCTGTGGACTTATCAACATTGGATTTTTCTTTGTAAATAACGAAGATTAAAAGAGTGTCTACATAATTGTAGCACTCTTTTTATTATTGTTCAGATATTTTAATTTTTAACTTACTTGAGACAACATAGCTTACTAGAGGATTGTTATTATCTATCTTGATGTCTACTTCATGTTCTCCAACGCCAAGACCAGTTAAGTCTACATAGGCATCTATGGAATCTAAGTCAAGTTTGTCAAGAACTGATTTTACACCTTTGACTTGAACCGTTATATCTTTATTATCTATAAGGTTAACACTTAATCCATCGCTTAGATTGCGAGGTTTAATATTGCCACCAATTTCGATTGTTTTTTGTTCTTCTTCCCCAAAGGTTACAACAATTTCAACCTTTTCCATACTCATTTTTCTAACACCATTAGGTTTATTTATTGTGGCATTATACTTCTTAGAACCTTCTTTACCAAGACCATCAACATTTATTGTTACAGGAACACTAGTTATTTTTTCTATTTCTGATTGTTCACCGTAGATAGTAATAGTTGATGCCGTACTTCCATTGATGGTAATTCCTGCGATTGCTTTACCAGCGATAAGTTCACCAGTTGTTTCAATCGAGATTGGTACACTTTGTGAATAACTATCTAAGACAAGCGTCGCACTTATAGTACTTGGTACTATTTCAATGTTAGTAAGTTTGTTACCCTTGGAATCATACGCTACAAGTTCAACATTGTCAACATCATAAGTTCCTGCCTCGCTAAAGTTTGGTTTAGCTAAATCAATTAGAGCTTTGACTGAAGCAATTTCTTTTAAAGCATCACTACCACCCTTAACGACTACTTCAGATTTACTTAATGTAACAGATTTAACACTTAACTTACTATCCAAAGCATTTATATTAAGTAAGTCATAAGATATAGATTTTACTTCACTTTCTTTATTCTTAATTATTACTTGAACATAAGATGGGTCAAGTTTATAGGTTAAACTCTTGATAGGTTTAGAATAAGAAAAATATACTTTATAAGGATTCTCACTTGGTTTATAATCGGAAAGGTCAAGCACTACTTCATATTCACCAAGTTGTTTAGCTAAGTAGATATCACTTTTTCGCCCTGTTAGGGTTATATCGACAGTCTCAGGCACGCCTTCGATTACATAGGCTTCTTCATTGTATTTAACTACGACTGGAATATTAGGTATTTCCTCTGCTTCAGTCTTAACTAAGTTAATTACTTTACGATCTATAATAATGAACATACCCACGGCTAGAATCAAAGATAAATATACTAGAAAATTTGGTCTATTTAACATCTTATCTAGTTTACCTTGATTTTTTTTGAAACTTTTTGATAAATAATAGATAAATCTACTTATAGGAACTATGATAAATTTGTCTATGAATGCATATATTTTTTTGAAAAATCTTGTTATCATTCGTCTTCACCTTCACTTTCATCGGCTTCAAAGAAGACTTCCATCTTTGGTTTTAATTCTTCGATTAACATCATTCTAAATTCATCTGGAGCAAGATTATAATGGAGATTACTATCAACAGCGATTGATAATCTACCTGTTTCTTCACTAACTACTAGAGCAATTGCATCACTTTCTTCTGCAATACCAAGGGCTGCTCTATGTCTTGTTCCTAGTCTTTTAGAAACATTTGGATTCATACTAGTTCTAAATACAGCACCCGCACAAGTAATTCTATCGCCTTGAATAATTACACCACCATCATGGAGTGGTGAATTTGGGAAGAATATTGTTTCTAGCAAAGAATCAGATATGTCTGCATACACTTTGGTAGCATTTTTAATATATTCTTCTAGAGATATTTCTCTTTCAATAACAATCAACGCACCAATTCTGTTTTTCCTTAGATATTCAACAGAACGCATAAGTTCATAAACAACTTTTTCTCTTTCATCAACAGTTAGAACTTTATGACGACCTAAAAGCTGAGTTCGACCTAAGGACTCTAAAACACTTCTTATTTCTGGTTGGAATATAACTATTATAGCGAGTGGCCCCCATTGTATTGCATACTCTAAGATTACGCCAACTGTGTAAAGATTTAAAAAGTCACTTAATAGTTTGACTATCAAAATAATGATAACACCTTTAACAATTAAAACCATCTTAATATTATTTTTAACATTTTTTAATATATAATAAAAAGCTATCCACACTAAACATATATCTAGTAGCTTTGTAAATGTTTCCCATACTGCAGATAAATTCATTTAAACACCATCCTTTAATTTAATGCAAACTCATTATAACAAATTTTAAACAAAATAAAAAGGGGGTAACCCCATTTTTTATTTTGTTTCTTTATTTCCAACAGATTTATTTTCTTTAACAAGTTCTTGAAGTGATATATTTGTTTTTATTTGTCCTTGAAGAGAAGATATATCATTCATAGATCCTTCATGATTTTCAATCTTAAATTGATTTTCTTTTTCTTTTCTTTGACTTACAAAATAACCTATCAAGGAAAAGATTAGAAAAAGCACTATTATATCAAACCAAAGATAATTTTTTTCTAAAAATTCTAATATATCTGTCATATTTTATTTCTCCCTTTTTAACTTATTTGTAATTTTTGACCAGTAGGTTGTATTTGAATGAATGTATTTCCATCATTTACTTTTAGTTCGCTTCCATCGGTGTAGTAATACTTTGTTTGGGCTTTTCTTGATTCTTTAACCCATTTAATAGGTACACTATAACCACCTGAGATATAGTAACCTGTTCCTTCGCCAACGTTTTCTATATTTTGACGACCTTTGTTTTCCCCATCATTTAAGGTTGTATTTTTGACTTGATATGTAATTATATTCTTAAAATGATATTGTTCTTTAGTTACATAATCAGTATGAGCATTACCATTTGTACTTCTTAGATAATAACCATTCTCTGCATCATAAGTATAACTTGATACATAACTACTTGAGTAAGTAATGCTTACATTAGTAGCAGTTGTTGCACCATCTAAAGTTGCCATATCTATTTCATCTACGCTATAATTTAGTAATAAATCATTATTTCTTGTAGTTCTTTTACTACCTAAGCCATTGCTTAATTTTTCGATGCTGGTAAATAATGTATGTTCACTTGAAACACTTAAGGTTTTATCCCTCCAGCCAGTTTTAGAATTATCTACGACAATACGGTCTATATTTAAAGTAGTAATATCACTTTGAGCTTGAGGGCTTTGACCATGGTGAACATATATTGCATCATTTTCTAAAGCATAGTCTAAAAAATAATGTCTAGCACTTCTTATTGAACCTATTCTTTCGGTATTTTGGTCCATAAATAGAGCCATGTAACGTGTTATTCCTCCCTCAACAATAATTTCATAGATAATGTAGGCATCTTGAAGGCCACTTTGAAGAGGTCTTGCTAGATTGATGTTGTTAATCATGACAGCATAAGGTCTTGATTTTGAATCTTCGTCTACAATTTTTAACTTCTTAGTTTCTACCACCTCAGTCTTACCATTAGTCTTTTTGTTATCTTCATCTTTTTTACCACAGCCTGTTAAAAACAAACCTACGATTAATAATAATACAATAATTTTTGAGTTTCTAGATTTCATAAACTACCTCCTTAATCTATTATCTCTTTCTAAGTCACGTTTCTTTATAGTCTCTCTTTTATCATAAAGTTTTTTACCCTTTGCAATACCTATGGATATTTTAGCTTTATCATTTTTGATATAAAGTGACACTGGGATAAGGGTATATCCATCACGACTAATCATTTCTTGTAACCTTTTTATTTCTTTTTTGTGTAGCAATAACTTTCTTTCTCGCGTAGGTTCATGATTAAAAATATTACCTTCATCATATTTGTCTATGAACATATTTATTATATAGGCTTCATTATTTTTTATTCTAACAAAGCTATCAGTAAGATTAACAGAACCTTTCCTGATAGATTTTATTTCAGTGCCTTTTAAAACTAATCCTGCCTCTATTTCACTATCGATAAAGTAGTTGAAATAGGCTTTTTTATTTATTATTTTCATTGTTTTTCACCAATTCAAAGTCAATGATAGCTTGGTCTTTATTAGCATTAACTACGATAACTTTTACTTTGTCACCAATACGATATTTAGTTTTTTTGTTGTTGCTTACTAAAGATAACATCTCAGGTACATAAGTATAGAAACCATCTAAGGTACTTATATGAACAAGGCCTTCGACTAGATTATCTAGTTCAACGAATAAACCAAAATTAGTAACACCACTTATAATACCTGTATACTCTTCGCCGATATGGTCCATCATATATTCAGCCATTTTCATGTCTAGGACTTCTCTTTCAGCTTCTACAGCATTTACTTCTGTTTCACTCGAATGCTCGGCGACATCTATTAAATACTTGGCATTAAAATTAATTGTTTCCATGTCAATTCTGTTTTCAAATAAATAAGTTCTAAGTAATCTATGAACAGTTAAGTCTGGGAATCTTCGAATAGGGCTTGTAAAGTGAGTATAGTTTTTACTAGCTAAGCCAAAGTGGCCAATGTTGTTAGTACTGTAAATAGCTTTTTTCATACTACGAAGAAGCATATCTGAGAGAATAACAAATTCATCTTTATCACGAAATTCATTTAATAAATTTTGCATGGTAACAGGTGTTATTTTATTTATGTTAGTGTGAACTTGATAACCCATTTGCTTAATTAAGTTCGTAAAGTCTTCGATTTTCTCAGCATTAGGTAAATCATGAACCCGATAGATAAATGGTAAATCCAAATTACTTATGTGTGTTGCAACTGTTTCGTTAGCAGCAATCATAAAGTCTTCGATTAGTTTTTCACCAGTTCCTTGAACTCTTTTTACAATATCGATGGCTTTGCCAGTTTCATCTTGAACAATTTTTGCTTCATCAATGCCAAAGTCAATATAGCCTCGAGATATTTTTTCTTTTCGAAGAATCTCAGCAAGTTCATCCATCAGTTTAAGACTATCAACAAAAGGCTCATAACCTTCGGGAATAATGTTTTCATCTAATATTTTGTTAACATTTTTATAAGTCATTTGTTTTCTTGACTTTATATATGAAGGAAAAATATCATAATCTACGACTCTACCATTTTCATTTATTTTCATAACACAACTGATGGTAAGTCTTATTACATCAGGATTAAGAGAACAAATACCATTAGATAATTGATGCGGTATCATTGGTATTACAGTATCCGCAAGATATGATGATGTTCCCCTTGAAAAGGCACTTTCATAAAGATTAGTACCAACCTTGACATAATGTGATACATCAGCAATATGAACTCCGAGAATATAACTTTTTTCTTCCTTTGTAACACTTATGGCATCATCAATATCCTTGGTATCATCACCATCAAT
The DNA here is from genome assembly GCA_963628465.1 of Agathobacter sp. Lineage (GTDB taxonomy): Bacteria > Bacillota_I > Bacilli_A > RF39 > UBA660 > Onthocola_B. Next base: position 9,682 of record CAVGEW010000011.1, read on the forward strand.
GGTAAATATCATTTCACCTGTTAAGTCTCTGCGACCTTGCAAGTCATTATCACAAACCTCATCAGGAATGCTTTTAAGTTCATTTAAAACGGCTTCACTAAACTGAGATTCAATTGAATGTTTCGCAGCTATTGACAGAATGTCTACACCTGGGTCATTTTTATGCCCTATGATTTTTTCGACTTTTGCTAAGAAAGTTCTGGAGGAAAGTTCTTTTATAATACTTATAATTACTTTATGTCCTTCGACACATCCTTTAAGACTTTCTTTAGTAAGTTTTACTACAATGTTTAATTTTTCATCATCTGGTTTGAAAGCAAGACTTTTTCTATCTTTGACTATTTCCCCGACGACTTTTTTCAAGTCTCTTTTTAATATATTTCTTATGTATCCTTCAGGTTCCGGGTCATCAAGTCTTGTTTTTATTTCAACTTCCACAAAGTCGCCATTTATTGCCCCGTTTAAATTGCTACTATGAACAAAGATATCATTGGGCTTACAGTCTACAAAACCATTACCACTTTTGTTTATGCGAAGTACACCCACCTTTAAAGATTTAGTGTTTTCCATAAGCATATATTCACGGGATTTAGATTTATGAAGTATTCCTTCAGACGTCATTTCATCTAGAGTTTCTTCCAAAGCTTTTATTTCTTCAGTTTTACCAAAACAAAAAACTTTATTTATATCTTTTATACTTTGGCCTTTAGTTTCATCTTTTAATATTTCAATAATTTTTTCTTTCATTTGCTAACCTTCTTTGTATGTACAATATACTTTGTCATCCTTCCACGTAACTTTTACATAACACTTAGTATCTTCACTAGCTTTCTTTCCAGTTAAAGGGTTTATTAAATTACTACTTATATATTCTCTTGTAATAAGTTTATCTGTATGCACTTTGCATAAATATTCATAAGCTTCACATATTTCTTTTGTGTAGTTTTCTTCTTTAACTAACTTACAAGTAGCATCTTCTAAAGTTTGATAATACTTTTCTATTTCTTTTTCTCTTATACCACCAAAAATTAGAACGATAGCTAATATAATCGTAACAATAGAAATTAAAACTAATAATATTGTCAATACCCTTTTTTTATTCTTCATTTTTTATCACATGTTAAGTATATCATAATTATTTCAATTTAACTAGTATTTAATGCATAATTTTTATTAATAGTACAAAAAATGAGAGTAAAATATAATTCTTAATCTCATTTTTATTTTTTTTAGTTACTATATTCATTTATAACATTTTCATTCTTATCAATTGTATGGTATGATATTCAGCCGGAGTAACAAAATAGCAAACATCTTTTTTTATTCCTTATTCTTTAACTTTGCAAGTTTTTTCGCTATTTGTCCAGCTTATTACGATAGTTTTACTGCTTTCATCTTCAGCCGTTTTGTTAGTTTCCGGATTATTCAAGTTCTTTTTTATTAATCCTTTCTTTATAAGTGTATCTACAGTTACTTTTGTATCACTTGTAATATTGTTAATCTCCGCATAAACGCAGGCTGCTTTTTCTAAAGTTTCTTTATATTCTTTTATTTCTTTTTCTGTTTGTCTTTCTTGCATTCCTTGCATACTTACACCTATAGTTACAGATATAGCTGCCGCTAGAACTATTACAACTAGTATTTCAATTAAAGTAAAACCATTCTTTTTCATATATATCACCTGAACTTTATAAATATATTATACACTATATAAAATTAAAATGCACTACTTAAATAAATGTTTTAATCTTTTATTTTGCTAAAAAAAGTTAGATATTACTCTAACTCATATTTTTTTGTCTTCTTCTAATTATATGGATACCTATTTCTACTAAACCTAATATAGATAAAGCTCCAATAGCACCATAGAATATAATGTTATCACCAGTTTTTGGATTATTAATATAATTTTCAACACTGAATGTTGTAACCGCTTCGCCTTCATCGCTAAATACAAACTTTATATCGTAATTACCAGTAGATAAAGTATCAAGATACTTTTTATTTAAAGTAAATAATACTTTACCGTCACTATTTTCATAACTATAATTTTCTTCATCAACTAAAACATTGTCAACATATATTTTTCCACCACTTGCAAATAAATCATAACTTACATTTGCTTTAAATTTTAATTGATTATCTTTGTTAACAACATATTTTTGATTGGCTCCTTCGGTTAATTTATAATCAGGAACAGCTTTTACATCAATATTAACATTGCCCATTACATTCTCAATAGTTAAAACATTTTCTTTTAATTCACTAACTTTTTCAACATCGTTAACCATAACAGAAACAATTTTGTATCCTTCTTTTGGAGTTAAATTGTATTTTAAAGTACCATGATGTTCAACAACACTATCATTTTCAGTAGTAATAGTTACATTTTCATTAGATTCTAAAACAATATTGTGATTTTTATCATATTTTAATTCATAAAGGGTCATATCTTTTACAGTAACTAATATGGATCTATTAGCTGGATAATAGTTTCCTGTTCCATCTTGTTTTGTATTCCATTCATAAATGTAATTGTCTTCTTCATGGACTGTTTCTGTCTTTACAGAGCCTCCTAAAAGCACCTCTTTAATTATTGGGTCATTTTCTTCATACTTGTAAAATCTAACAGTGCTTTTTTCAGCTTCTCTAGCAGTAAATTTTGCAGTATATGTTTTAGATTCACCGGGCTCAAAAGTATCACTCCAGGAATAAGCAAATACAGAATCAACTTCATCATCTACGGTATATGATGTAACATTACCATCAGTAAATATATTTTCCCAAAACCCACTATACCAATCTCCAATCCAACTAGTAGTTACTTCTGGAGAAAAATCCATTACTATCTGTATACCATATGAGTTTTTATAAACTTGGCATTCATAACTTCCACAATCAGTAGGGTTATTATCTTGAGTAACTACTATTTTAGAGTGACCTTCTTTATAAATAGCTGCTTGATCATTATAAGATAGTTTATTATCGGCAGTAGTACCTAATTTAACTGATTGAATTTCATCTGAAGTATTAGTAAGAGTGTACTTTACATTTATAGAATTTGTATTACTATCTTTACTTAGGCTAATATTAACATTGATCCCGTCTATTTCAGCATCAGCATTATATTTATCGACTAACTTTTCATCGTTATTACCAACCTTTAAAAAAGTAAAATAACCATCATCATCATAAGTAGTACTAAAAGACGAATAATCATCAGAATTGTTTTTAATAGTACCATATACATCAAAACTACTATTAATATCATTATAGATAAACGTATTTCCAGTTGTTCCCTCTATAACTTTGTACTCAAAAGTCCTAACTGTAAGTGCACCAACCTTAATACTCCCTATAAGATAAATGCCTATTAATAAAATAATTAACGACATCATTTTTAACTTTTTTTCATAAAACATCTCCTTATCATCGTTCTAAAGTATAACATATTTTTATGAAAAATAAAACTAAAAATTTTAAATTTTATTATAAAATTCACCGTGTATATTACAATATTTACAATTACATTTATGTAGATATGTTATAAATACGAAAAAGAATATAGTTTCCAAAAGAAACTATATTCCTTGATATTCTAATTGGCAAGGGATAAGTGAATCGAACACTTAACTAAAGTTTTGGAGAATTTTTTGAAACTCTTTGAAATAAAGACTTTTCACAAGATTTCAAGACAATTCAAATTATCCAACTTATTGGCACTATTTGATACATTTAGAAACAAATGGCACACATTTGGCACAGCAGCAATTATTTAAAAGTCAATACATGGCACAGAAAAAAACTTAACATGATAGGGCATAATGTGTCGATACCCAAAAACATTTATGAGGTTTTAATTAAATAATTATTTTATAATACAATTTGTGAAATAATAATTTTTTGCAAAAAAAGAAAGTAAACTATGAATTTACTTTCAAATCTATGTTTCTTTATAATTTATTTTTGTCTATTACATTCATTTATAACATCAGAACTATTTCCAATTATAATATTACCACAAACTGCTATATACGGGCTTCCACCATTATTAGAATATAATTTTATATTATTCTCGTTTTTAACTAATTTATATCTGTTAATCAAATCTTCCTTTGTTATCACTTTTTCTTTCAAAGCATCTTCCAAATTGTACAACAATCCATCTTCATCATGATTTTGATAAGTTATATTTTTATATTGAGATATAATTTTTACGCCATCTTCATACTCGTAAATTGTATGAAATTCAGTTGGTGTATCAAAGCCATAACTTACTCCGCCATCGGAAGAAGAAACTTTATTGTCTTTTGGAGTATATCTTAAAGAACATCCACATAACAATAATAAACAGACAATTAATAAAATTTTCTTCATATTTTTCCTTTCTACCTATAACAAATCATAAAATCATTACAGAACAATTTATATGTTCCGTAATGTTTTATTTATTATAACATTTATTAATATTTGGTTAATCCTGAAGCTGTAACAATTTTATTATAATCATAGAAACAAGTAGTATTACTAGAAACAAGACTCACCAAACCAATTAAAGGTGCTCCACTAGTTAAAGTAATTGTATTGGACTTATGCTTTCATACTCTTTTTCACTTATTTCATATGTGTTACAAGAATTATTGAAACAATAAGTTTTATAATAACTATTGACGACACTAGCTTTACATTCCAAGATCCAAAAGAAACTAACTATAATAAAACAAATTAATTTTTTCATTTTTATAATTAACAAACTACATTAACATAGATTGTTCTTCCTTTCTACTTCCAAATTATCACAAAAGAAAAAAAAAGAAAAGCAATATATAACTTGCAAAATGCTATTTTCTTGTTGCACAAGTTAATTTGCTAAACTTTTATATTCATCTAATATAATTTTTATATATTCTTCATAATTTTGGCAAGTATCGGAATAACATGATAATTGATTGCTTTTTTTATTATATACAAAGTCTATTAAATATTTATTATTTTGATAATCATAATCACGACCGACAATAACATCATATGATATTTTGAATTTTAAATTTGTGTTATTATTAAAAAACATGAGCTCATTAAAAAATTCATCATATTGAAATGTTCCATCATCTACTTTTTTTGAATACGAATTATCACTATATTCATATCCTTGTTTTTTTAATTCAGTAGTTGATATTAATTTATGGTTTAATAAATCATTAGTTTTATCACTCACAATTTTACTCTGTTTAAAATTAAATACTTTATCATTCTTAAATTTTTCTTCTAACTTTAATTTAAAGGAATATATTTTCGTTGAATCATCTAAAGATATTAAATCAAGAAAAAGAGCATTTGTTCCAAAGTCATTATCAAAATATTCACCATATCCATTTTTTTCATTTATTATTATAAAGTCTTCATAATTACAATTAATAATCAACCTAATTTTGTCTTTAGTTTTCAAATATAGTTTTACTTGATAATCTTCAATGTTTTCGGTTGATGAAAGAAATGATATAATACCCAAGTTAAAATAAACATTATTATTTGTCTTTAGAAAATAGGCATTAGTTAAAGATACATTATCATTTTCAGCAATTTTAACTTCATAAAATGCCACTTTTGTTCTAAATTTTATCATTAGACAAAAAATTATAATAAATAATAAAATTAAAAATAACAAGAAAACAATTATTTTTGGCGGTTTTTGATTAGATGTACGATAAGCAGGATGTTTTTTTATTATCTTTTTATAATTTATATTTAATATCTTACATATTTCTTTTAACATTTCCAAATCAGGCACATTATAATTATTTTCCCAGTTGCTTATACATTGTCTACTAATGTGTAAGTTTTGCGATAATAAGTCCTGACTTATTTTAGCTTTTTGCCTAGCATTTAATAAAATATCTCCAATCTTTTTTCCTTTCATGTCATACCTCTTCATACAATATGATATCAAAAATAGGGCTAATTGTCATCAAATTTTATTATTTAAAATATTATATGTTAATTGAAAAGTTAAATGGAACAGCACAAATTGGAAAAAATATTCCACTATTCACATTAATCCCCCCCTATTTTATTCTTTTTATTTCTTTCTAATGAGTCTCATATTACTATTTTGCTCTAATTTTTCTTTAGCATCTTCTTCTAATGCTATATAATTTATTTTTTCTGAACTTTTGATTCTTGGAAGTTCACTAACAAACTCAATATATGTAGGAATTTCGTATGGTTTTAATTGCGTATTTCTACCATTTGCAATGATTGTTGGCAAATAGCACATTGTGCTTATTTTTCTAATCATTTCATCACTAGGTTCATAACCTTCATTTAAAACAATATACGCTTTATTAACATATAATTCATCTTCATCACTAACTTTTACAACAGCACAATCTTTAACACAATCAAATGAGGATATTATATTTTGAACATTATCACAATAAACCTTATTTAAGGATGACATAATATAAAATCTTGATGTTCTACCTGTTGGAGTAAAATAACCATCTTTATCTATATAACCAATTGTTCCAGTATTGTAATATTCAGTTCCCTTTATATTTATTTTAACTTCTTTTGTTAATTCTTCATTTTTATAATATTCTTTAAAAACATGTTTACCTGATATTAAAAGTAAGCCTTCTTCATTGTATTTTTTTTCCTCAAAAGTTTCAGGATCAACTATCATCACTTTAGATCCAACTAATATCTTACCAGCAGTCTCGGGTTTTAATGGTACTCCTACTGGAGTAGAACCAATACTTACAGTTTCTGCATTACCAAAACCATTTCCAAGTTCTACATCAGCACCATGAGCCTTAAAAAATTCGATTCCTCTTTTATAATGTTGAGGTGTTAAAAAATCACCGCCAGAAATAAAATGTGTAACAGATGATAAATCTAGATTTTCATCAACATTTTTCATGGTTAAATCAAGAAGCGCTGGACTCCCAAACACTATACTAGGGTTCTTTTTATAATAATAATTTACTGTATCCTTACTGATATTAGGAGCAAGGATAGCTTCTTTTCCCCAAAGCAAAGTTGTAAGTGCTGAAGTAATCAAACCATAAGGATACGAAAATGGCACACAAGTAAGAGTTTTAGGTCCTGTAATATTTTCCGTATGGCTAGTATTTTTAGCATATATTTCTGCAGCTAAAATATTTTTATTAGTAAGTACTACAGACTTTGGCTTACCAGTTGACCCACTTGTAAATAAAATCACTGCATCTTCATTAGCACCATGCAATTTTTCAAACTTTATTTTTTGAAATTTAGAAATACTGCCAAGTGAGGAAAAGTCTATTTTTTCATCACTTGATGTTATTCTATAATCACTTAATAAATCTAAACTATTAACTTTATTTTTATCTAAAGTTACAATGTATTTTACTTTAGTTTTAGATTTTATTTGTTTATTTTCTAATAAACTACTATCATAATTAATAAAAATTGGAGTTTCAAATTCATTTAAATAATAACAAATATCTTCAATTGAAGCTTTAGAGTCTATAAATGTTGTAATAACACCAATTCTATTACAAGCTAAAAATGTAGCAAGTGCTTGATAAAAATTTGGCATACAAACAGAAACCACTTGTCCCTTTTTAGCTCCAAGCTCTTTTAATGCTACTGAAATCGTAACAGCATCATCAAGTAATTTACCATAATTTGCATTTAAATCAAAGCAATTAACAGCACATCTATCTTTATAAAATGCACTTAATAGTTTTATAGTTGTATAAATATTAGTATTCGGTATCAATGGATTTTTCTCAAAAAATGTTGAATTAATGCTTTGAGGCAAATCCACTTTGAGGCAAATCCATTGATGGGTATTCACATTTTATCATAACACATCACCAAGAATCAATTATATTTTAACACCATATAGTTAATAACACAAGTAAAATTGGTGGTGCATACTAAATTTGTTAATTGAAAAGTTAAATGGAACAGCTAAAAATGTAATGTTCAACTTAATTT
>CAVGEW010000012.1:0-20863 GCA_963628465.1 Agathobacter sp.
TATGTATGTATGTATGTATGTATGTACGTATGTATGTATGTATGTATGTATGTATGTATGTATGTATAAGCTTACTATGCTTACGCATACATTGCAATAGTTTTTTGATTATTTTATTCATTTTTCCTCCTTTACCATTCTTCGACAGTTTCTACCGCAAGAAATACACCGTTTAGCATAATCCCATCTTCAAATATCATAAAACCAGAGGTTCCTTTTGGTACCGTGCAGGGATATGTTAAAGGCATTAATTTATCCTTAATCGTATATTCAAATTCATAAATTTTTGTATAATCCCATGAACTCCCTATAGTTTTATTTGTTGCATAGAATGTATTACCTGATTTTGTTAATGCAATACTTGTTGAACCAGTAGTCCATGAGCTAGCACCTTGAACGCGATACTTCCATGAAATAGTTAAATCGTTTGTCACTGAACCAAACGAGCCATTAAAGAATTTACCATCTATGCTAACTTGCATTGAAGACCCTGTTTGTGTTGGTCTACTAGTTTTTGCCGTAAAACTTAGCGGTATGTATTCAATTCTTTTAAAATAATAATTCCCACTAGCACTCGTAGAAAATGTTACCGTACTTGGATATCCTCTTGAATCCACTACTTTTACAACATAACTTGAACCATATGCAGAAAGTTCATGTTCTTGCTTTACTTCTTTTTCTACATCGTTAATGTAAATTTTTGATATTGAAGCACCGTTTTTAGGGGTATAATTTAAAGTAATTTTTGCAGTAGACATATAATCTACTAATGTTTTATTTGAACCTGTTATATTTGTAATTGTACCATTAGAGTCTATAATCGTACCACTTAAATCGGGTTTACAATGACTTTCTAAAGTTCTAATAGTTATTGAATAAGACTTTGTATCCCCAATTTTTGCTGAACCATTATAAGTTTCCAAAGATAGTGTACCAGATTTTTCTTTTTCATTAGAAGCAAATTGACTATAGAAAGTTGATGGAATTGCCCAGTCGTAAGAGTCTCCAGCACTTGAAGTTACCGTACCGCTTAAATCACCAAAATTATAAGTAATTTTATGTGTAAACGAATTACTATTTCTATTAATTTTGATATTTAATGTTTCTTCTACATAACCATCACCAAAACTCATTGTTGAAGCTCTTGGAATAGATGTTAAATCAAGATTATCAGTACTTAAATTCGTTGTGGGTGGAGCATAATTGTTAGTTGAACTTTTAGTAAATACTAATTTCGCATACCCCTTTAATGAACCATCAGAATTATGTTCAACAGATATTGTATCAGATATTGTATAAGTATAATTCTTTGTAAATGTAGATATATTTAATGAACCAATTAATTTTCCTGAAGAATTTTTATTATTATCGAACCAATACACTGCCAATGTATTTGTTGTACCAGACCAACGAATATTTTTAGCATACATTGTACCAGTTACTGTAACACTTGAAGTATTATTTTCAGTACTTGTACTATTTTCATTAAATGCTATTGTAAATGTGTATGGATATGCACTACTCGCTGGGGCATATGCATTATATGATTTAGAGCTACTTGCCATATTAACCTCCTATATTAAAAAACGCAAGACCTTTGCCATATGTAGCGTCTTCTACTACTTCCAGACGATAAGTATCACCAATCGTAACGTAATTATCTATTTCGATATTGTCTGTTCTAACTACTGAACGTTTTAATGTACTGTCATATCCTGCGAATAAAAGTGTTGTATTACTACTTTTATCAATTACATCAATTCCATTTGTATCCGCATTAAATGATGTTTTCGAATCGGTAGAGTTTATTGTCATACCATCATTGTCAAAAGTGAAACCCTTTTCAGTCTTTAACTTGGTTACACCATTTTCTTTTATTTCATTTGTAACATCAATTGCATATTGTGAATCGCTCAATGCTGTACTAACTTTACTTTCAATTTGTGACACTACAGTTGTAGTAGCATACCCATCAAATTTTTCATTAACTTTACCAATTTCATTATCAGTATAAGTTTTATAGTTTTTATTAGTATCTGCGATATCTTGTTCTATACTATCTAATCTACCATCGATACTTTCAGTTAGTTTATACCAAGTGTAATCGCTAAATTCTGTGCTATCAGCTTCAGTGAAGTCGACATATTCACCTCGCCATGCACTTGGATTCTTACCTTTGGCATATTCTTCAGTGGCTGGGGCAAAATCTTCGCCATCAACAGAATACATAATATGTAAATAAGTTGTTTGCCCATCTGCACCTGTTGCACCTGCACTTCCTGTCGCACCCGTATTACCCTTTGTTTTACTCCAAGTATAATCAGTATATGATGTAGGAGCAGTACTACTTGTTGTACTCGCTACACCCATATATTGAGTGTTTTCATCAGGGGTTATTGTCATAGGGTTACCAGTAGAATTTTGAGAATATCTTACATAAAAATATTGTGATGTTCCATCAGCACCAGCAGGTCCTTGAATACCATCATCACCATATACTGCTATTAGAGATATTGTAGTTTGTGGTGTTGCTGTTACCGTAAAAGTAATAACTTCTTTTTGCCAAAGATATTTATTAGTCTTAGATAATGTTGGTATTGTAGTGGATGTGATACTTGAAGCAGCTGGAGCTGTTTGGGTTGTAGTTGTAGCATAGTAATAAGATATATTACTTATACCATTTCCATCTGCACCATCTGTTCCATCCTTACCATCTTTCCCGTTAGTGCCATCTACACCATCCTTGCCATCTACTCCATCTACACCATCTTTTCCGTCTTCGCCTTTGATTAATGACCACGAATAATCGGAATAATTAGTGCTTTCAGTTGCGGTAGTCTTGTTATGAGCAAAGCCTATATAGGTTTTACCGGTTGGATTATCGGACATTCCTGATGTTGGGGTATCAGCATATTTTATCCAAGTGTAATATGTTGTGCCATCTATACCATCATCGCCTTTATCACCAGTAATTTCATATTCTGTACCATATGTAATAGAGTCATCAGTATGAATATATTTTTCTCTAGCAAGAATTACTTGCCCTTCTTCTCTAGTTGGCAATGTATCCGACCAGTCATCCGTTGAGTCTTTTATTTTAAATTGCTTTGATACACTTTTTATAGTGTTATCTACTTCAGTAGTAATAGTTGATACAGTTGTTGTTATACCATCTACTGTCTGTTCCATTTCTGCCATTTTTTTAGATGTTTCATCAATATTCTCAACAGCTATATCAACTTTGCCATTTACTTCATCAATTAAACTATAAGCTCTTCTTAATTTTTGATTATTATTCAATTTTTTTACATCTAAACTATTTTTAGCTTCTTTAATTTGAGTATCATAATAACCGTAAAAACCATTACCAAATTCCCAACTCTTTTGACAAAATGTTACTAAATCGCCAATTTGAATAATATCACCAGTATCTATTGAAGAATCACCCCAAATTCTAACTTTAAGAGATTGAAAATTAATATTTTTCAAATTATTGTAAATAGCATCTACTTCTTCTTGTGTACAAGAAAAATAATTATCTTGAGATAAATAAACAACTACACCAGTACTATTACCAGCATTAAAACATTGTGTTGCATTTTGATATGTAACACCAGTTATTGTTTTTATATCACCTTTAATTGTTTCCCCTCTTGTAGTTGGTGGAATAACAATTTTATCAACACTTCCGAAAGACTTTATGTAAAGTTTGCCATCCCTACCTATTTTAACAAACCCTCCAGCTCTTTCTGCACAAAAACTTAACCAAGATACACATGATAATTGATTGTCATAAGTAGCTACTATTTTATCAGAGTTTATAAATTCTGTACTACCTAGTTCTATACCATAAGTAGTACAGATGAATTTAACTAGTTCTAATCTAGTAAAATCTTCATCGTCTATTTTTTCACTAAAATCAATGGTAGCTTGAATTAAGTCGTACAATTTATCATATAAAACAAATTTGTAAACATAATCATCTTGTGAATCCAATAGGTCTAAATGAACAAAAAAATAACCAATCGGTATGGTTACTTCTTCGTTATTTATTGTTACTACTTCTTCAAAATAAAATTTACTACCTTCATTTATTGTTATATTAGTAAAAGCATCTTTATCAATTTCCATTTCAACAGAACATAAAGTCGCACCACCTAAAGAAAAGAAATCATCAGAAAAACAATAATCATCTAATTTAAACTTTTTTAGATATTTAGTATTAATTTCATCATTATCTATACTTATTTTTAATCTATGTTTTGTAGTAGATTTATAAATATCAGCATAATAATTTTGATTATTTATTTTATACATATTATTGCCCCTCCACTGGTTCTTTCTGACTTGCAGTAAATGAAACTTTCCACTTAGTTTCTTCACTTTCTTCTTCATCATCAGTCGAAATCATTTCACATGTTCTTTTAGCACATCTAAAATTTGCAGTTAATAATTTACCGCCAAGAATTGGGCACTTAATCGTTAATGGCATTGGATTAATCCAAGTATAAGCCATTATAGTTTCAGCTTCTTCTTCGGTTAAATACGACCATGAAACAGATAAACCAACCAAGCCTTTTGCTAAAGTCTTATCAATCAAAGACGCAGTATCTTGTGATCTATAACTATCTAAATCAATATCATCTATTTGCAACTTAAAAGATGAAGGAGACTTCATCAAGTCTCCATTACATTTCATAACCATTAATATGCACCTTCCTTTATAACAGAAACACCTTTTCTAGTACTTTTTTTATTTATATAATCTATTGAACCATCATAGAAATTATCTCCAGCAACATCTACAACTAATCTTTCAACTCTAGTACCTCCAAATTCAAATTCAGATAATGTTTCTCTAAAAGCTTGTTTCATTATTGAAATTGGTGATACAATTTCTGGATTTGTTTTAGCTCCAGAATACTCTGCAATTTCAGCAATTAGTGGCTCTGTAGCAACAGTACCATTTTTAAGTCTAGGCAATTTAATATCATCACTCATTTTGAAATTAAATCCCCATGTTTCTCCACCTATTTTTGGTACCCAATCTGGAATATCAAAAGATAATTTATTTAGTGATTTTTTAATAAAGTTAAAACCATGTAAAATAGCATTAACCATACTTTCAACACCAGCTAAAATTAAATTTATTGGTGTTTTTATAATTGATCCTAAAGAATCCCAGATACCTTTAAATATTAATTTAATACCTTCCCATGCTTTTTTCCAGTCTCCGGTAAATACACCACTAATAAATTTAGATATACCTCTTATTACATCAATTATTCCACCTATAGTGCCAGTTAAACCTTTTATAACTGGTTCTAAAACTACTTTAATAATTTGAACTACCCCATCAATAATAGGTTTCGCTACTCGCCAAATATCCATTATGGCATTTGTGACATCCGTTAAAGCTGGTAATAACTTATCATCAATAACTGGTTTAATGTATTTGTTATACATTTCAAGTAACCAATCACATATTTCTTTAACATAACCAAATATGTCATCAATAAAGCCAAATACTTTTTCTAAAGCTATTTGGAAATCTTCACTAATAGCCCACTTTAAAATACTATCAGAAATACTTTTTGCAAATTCTGAAATATCCTTAAATGCACTAAGAATACTATTTATTGTATTTTTAAAAGTATCACTTATAGTCCATTGTTTGAAATAACCACCAACTACATTAATCGTTTCCATATTTTGATTAATAAAATCAAAAATATTTTGGATAATTGAAGTTCCTAATCCAGCATTATCCCAAACTTCACTTATGCTTTGTTTTACATTTCCAATAATATCAAAAATATTGCCAAATCCAATAAGTAAATTATCAATAAAAGTTTCCCCAGTACCATTATTCCAAACCTCATCAAGAGATGTTCCTATGGATCCAACTAAAGATTTCACTCCATTAAAAGCATTTTCCATACTATTAACTGTTTGAGTTCCATATTTATCCCACGATTTTTTTATTGGTGCAAGTAATGAATCTAATTTTTTTCTCAACTTACTAACAAAATCATCTAATTTGCTAGAATCAACATCTACAGTAGAAATTAAATTGTTATCACTACCTTTACCGCTAGATAAATTACTAATATCATCAATCGCACTTAAACTCTTTGATTTACTAGCACTCTTATTTTGCTTATCTAATGCCTTTGCATTAGCTTTTGCAACTAAATCAACACCAGTTAGAGCTTTAATAAAAGCTGCAACATAACTAGTTGCTTTAGCAAATAAATTAATAACTAACTCTAAAGCTGGAGCTAATAAACTGCCTAATGTAGCCCAAGAATTTTGTAAACTTTTATTAAGTTCTTCATCAAAACTCAAATAAGATTGTGCTGCTTTGCTAACGATAGTAAATGCAGTTCTTACGCTAATTAGTGATAAAGTAAATTGTTTTATACTTTTAAGTCCATTTTTAAAAGCATTTGAAAAATCTAATTTTCTTGAAGATTTAGATACTTCGTTTGCCTTATTTTTTACCAATCCTAGTTTATTTAAAAAGTTTTTTACTCCTTGAATAGGCTTTTGAAAACTACTTTTTATTTCTTCGATTTTCTTTTTTACTACATTGCAAGCATCAGTTCCTTTCTTCCACATCATGTCAAAAGGTATAGCAAGTGCATTTTTTACATTATCTAGTTTCCCCAATGTATTTGATAGTGAGGACTTTATAGATTTAACTTTTGCTATTAATGGTATTTCATTAATCCAATTTTCAGAATGTACCTTAATATCATTTAAAGATTTACCTACTTCAGTTTTAAAATGATTCACTTTTGCTATTGCATCATTTATTGATTTATTAATAGCTTCATTAAATTTATCATTTTTAGAAAATTCTCTAGAAATAGTATCTAATGCATTTTGCCATGCATCTTTAAATGTGGTTATTTCTTCTAAATTATTTACATTCATAGCTCCACCGCTACTTTTAGGGATTTCATTTTTTATTGGAGTAATCGGTTCTGATTCAATTGAATTTTGCATTGCTTGTAAATTAGGTAACACACTTTCTATTTCAGCCAGTTTAATAACTATAGCATCAAAAACTTTTTCATCTTTTTCTGATACCATATGCCTTTCATCAAAAAGACTATCCCTTTTTGCTTTTAGTTCATCCATCTTCGCTACTGCTTCATCAATTGACATATTTTCTACATCGAAATTTAAGAGATCAGTATTTGTTTCAGACTTAAATTTATTAATAGATTCTGTTAATGATTCCATTTCTGCTTTATATTTTTCTATATTTTCTGTTTGAAAACCACTTAAACTTTTTAAATTTGATAAATATGCTATTTTATTTTCTAATTCTGTAATCCTATCTTTCGCTTCATCTATACTTAAAGTTACTTTGACAGGACTAGAATTTATTTTTGCTACCTCTTTTTTAGTTTTATCAACAGCATTAATTACTATTTTATTATATTTTTCCATAGATTTTTTAGTAGCATCAGAAAAAGCAGATGAAAAATCTACTTTTACTTTTGAAAAATCTACTCCAGTCATGGAAGTCTGCATCGATTTGGCTTGTTTCTTTACTTCATTTACTAGTGTTTTAATGTTCTTCATAGCATTTTCAACATTAGCTTTAACAATTATTTCTAATTCTTCAACTGTCATAATATGCACTTCCTTTCATATTATTTCATTGATCTTAATATTCTAATTTGTTCTTCCGGAGTTTGAACTTTGTTTTTATTTTCTTCATCAAAAAGTTCTTTAAAAATATCATATATTAAAGACTTATTTTTTGGATTTTTCCAAGACATAGCTTTAATAATTTTGTTTCCAAAGCCTTCAGCTAAAACAATTAAATCCTTATTACGATTTTTTTGAGCTTCTTGATTAGCTTTTACAAACACAGTTAACTCTTTATAAGTCGAGTTCCAAAATTCACTAGGCATCATGCCAAATTCATAACATTTTGGCTCAATCTCATATATTAAATCAATAAAATCTCTTTTCTTTATGCCTTGTAACCTCGAAATTCGTTTGCTACTACTTCCGTTACGGCCTTTTCCGTTGATGAATTGATTATCTTCTTCATATCGAAGCCCACTAATGGATCGTTCATCATCCTCTTCAATTCTTCCTTGGTCATTTTCTTGTTGAAAAAACCCATATCATTAATGAAATCACCAATGTCTTTCAATAAATCTTCATAACTTTTATTGTTTTCGATTCTTAAATCATCAATAAGATCATAAGTATCATTTAAACTTGCTAAACCTTTGCTTTCTCCCACTGGTTCTGCAAATGAAAAAATAATTTGTGCTAGTCCTTTAATATCTTTTTCGCTCAATACAGAGAAAAAATATTCATTCAAATTTTTACATTTATTTTCTTCAGTAATTCTTACTATTTTTCTTGTTGTTGGTCTTAATTCGACCTCTCTTTTTTCAGTTTTTAATATCATTTTTATATACCTTCCTTTTATTTTAATTAATTAAAAAAAGAGGGATTTCCCTTTTTTTCAGAAATTAACTTCCTGATACTGTAGGAAATCCCTTTGATTCTTGTACTTCGCTGCTTCTATAAAGTGTTAAATTTTCTTTTAACATATCATCAATTGCAATAGTATCCATACCTAAATCACAATCAGCCGTAAAGTAAAACACTAGTGGTTTTCCTGTTGTTTCGGCTGTGCTATCAGGTAATTTGATGAACCAATAACTATCCTTATTGGCATCAGCTCTTTCTTTTAATGTATCATGTTGAGTTTCAGTAAACAAAATAGGAATAGTTAAAGTTTCTGCTTTTCTACTACCTTTCGCTTGTTGTTCTTCTGATAAATCTAAAGCATTATAAGTTATTGCTTCTTTTGCACTTTTTAGAGCAGGTATTTCTTGAACATATGCAACTTGAGTTTTTTCTCCATTTAGAGAATCAGCAACCCATAAAGTTGATAATGTAGAAACTTGGGGTTTAACATTTGCCATATTACATCATCCTTTCAATTATTTCGTTCTATCAAACGAATTGGTCAACCCGTTAAAAAACACCTCAAATGACCTCATTCTGCGGTGTTTATTCGTAATTTCATCGTGCATTTCAGTAGGATTACCTACTGGGGCAAGATTAAGCTCACGTAACTTAATTATTATTTTATTCATTAAATTCATTGTTTCGTATTTACTAGTTGCCCAGGCTTCAAGATTAATTTGAAATCTTGTTTGAACTGGCACGTTATTTTCACAAAGCAAAACATTACTATAAGTATTGTTACATACTACACAAGGATATTTTGCTGCAATATCTGGATTATCTAAAAGAACATTTAAATTTAGTTCTTCAACTTTCCTTACAACTATTCTAGTAAAATCTTCATCGCTTATTTCGTACATAATTTCTTTACCTTTCTTTTTAATTCTTCACTAATTATTACTTTTGCATTATCTCTTAAATAAAATGCTGTAGGCCTCATAAATGGATGTGCAGGTTGTGTGTACATAATGTAAAATTGTTTTCCATCAATTACAATTATTCTGCTTGCTCCAAAATCTCTTGGAGCTTTTTCAACTGGTAAAAACCAATAAGAATAGCCACTTTTAACAAAGGTTTTAGTTTTTCCTAGTTTTTCTAACTCTCCGAGTCTACCAGTACCATACTCAATCATAGGAGCATAAGACTTATATGTTCCACCAGATAGCGGCATATTAGTTTTTAATTTACCTATAACTTCATTTTTTTCTTTGGTAATCTCAAAAGGTATTTTACTAGCATCTTTTGAACCTATTTTATTATCAAGGGCTTTTTCTTGAGCTTTTTCCATAACATCATTCATAGACTTTTCAGTATTTGTTATCATTTGAGTTGCAATTTTAGTAAGTTTATTACATAATGAATCTAAAGATTTTTGATTAAAAGAAATATCTATCATTTCTGAAAACTTTCACAAATAATTAGATGAGAATTACCAACAATTGTATGAGATATAACAACATATGGCGGATATATAGGTTCTTCCAATTCATTGAAAGACACACCATCACCTTTTTGAATATCTACATCTTTTGTAGTTCTTAACTTTACTCTTTCATAATCAATAACACCTGAAGATTTTTTGTCTAATTCATTAATGTCTTGTTGTTTATTTAAAAGATATGAAATTTTATATTTCCACTCATTTTTTACTTCCCCATCAACTTTTGTCTTAACAGGAGTATAAAAATAACATTTAGATAAATTTATTAATCTCATGCCAGTTTCCTTATAGATTTTATATCTTTTTTTAGCTTTTCCTCAATATCTAAAAATGAATCAGATAATCCTCCTTCACTATTTGATGAGCTTGCTTCTTTACCTCTACGTAAATATGCCATAACAACAGCGGTTTTTACATAAGGAATTAATTTAGTATCTAATAAATCTCTATTAGAGGCATTAGACGCAATTTCCAAATAATAATCAATAAAATTATTAATTATATCTTTATCAGTATCAATATAATTATCTCCAAGTTGAAGAATAATTGTATCTACTAATTTATCTTTTGCTTCATTGTTCAACTTTTGTTTCCTCTTTTACTGGATCATTTTTAGATTCTTGTTTTTCTTTTACAAGAGAATAATTACCAGTAGCCATCATACTTTCATAAATACTTTGAGAAACAATATTGTAAATTAATCCAGTCTTTTTATCTTTTAATTTCATAATAGACCTCCCTATTGAATTACTTCTCCATGATCTTCAGTAATTTCACTATCTTCTACTACTATTTCTTCATTAGTTTCTTCTACTAATTCTTCACTATCTTCTACTACTATTTCTTGTTCTGGTTCTTGTTTTTTAGCTTTTCCTTTTTTAGTTTCTTTTCCTTTTTTAGTTTCTTCTTTAACTAAAACATAATTGGAATTATGAGAAAAAGCAAATAATTCTGTATAATTATTTGCCTTAACCCTTTTTCCGGTTGCAATTTCTTCAAATATCATTAATATTAGCCTAAAGAAACTATTTTAGCAATAGCAATTTCTTTATGATCGAAGTAATTACCACTGCCATCAGAAGCTAAATCCCAGTTTGCACCATCAGCTAATTCAGCATCAGTTGGAGATGAAGATGTTTGATTTGCTTTTTTATAACTGAAACCATATGGAGCAATAACAAGTCTTTCACGAGAATATAAAACATCTTTATCGTTTGCTGCATCTCTATCCATTTCATATGGAACTTTTGCACCAATATCTTCATAATCGAACATACCATTACCAAGAACGTAAGTAATATAGTTAGTTGTTGTTGTTGTAACTTTTTGGTCTCCTTCTCCGCTTTCAGTAGTAATTATTTCAGTAGTAATAGAGTCATCAACTAATACTAATTTACCATTCCATGTTGCAAGATTTAAATCTCTTTCAAGACCATTTGCATCATTTTCTTTTAGATAAGTTAGTAATTTTTGATTTTCTAGTTCTGTTGCAACAGCACTATTCATAACTACTAATGCAAATTTTGCTTTTCTATCACCACATGCTTTTTGAATAGCATTATTTAAAGTTGTAGTAGAAACTTTAGATACTGTTTCTTCAGTAATATCAAATGTGTGTTTAGAAGCAAATTCTTTACCAGCATCAGTAGTTGATGCAAATATACCTTTAATAATAGAAATTAAAGTATCTTCGTTTGCACTATCCCAATAATCACCTAGTTGAGTACCAACTTGAGACATGAAATCTACTTTACTTGTGATATCATATGAGAAATCTTTTTCTGCAAATTTTTCCTTTCTACCAAATACAACAACACCACGTTCAAATGTATTTAGTGATTTTTCATCTCCGTATGCTGTTACACCGTCGTAATTTGCTGGTGTACCAGTTAAACGACCATACATAGGGATAATACCATATGCACTACCTGTTTGAGAGCTAAACATATTTCTAATATCTTCATTAGATTTAAAAATGTTTGCTTTAATTAATGCATTTAATCTTGACTTTGGTACAGTTTCCATGTACGTGGCAAAAGCTTGTGGATTAAATGATTTCTTATCAAATTTTGCCATTAACCATCATTCCTTTCTTAATAATAAAAAAACACCTAGTTGGCATCTGGGTGTTCTGCATAATATTTAGCGATTTCCTCATAAGTTTTACACTCATGCAATTCCTTTTGAATTGTTCTATCGCCAGTTTGTGGAGTAGTTTCTTTTGAGTATTCACTAATTGCTTTTTCATGTATTTTTTTAGAAGCATTAGCAAAAATATCAATTTTACTTTTTATACTTTCTGCAGTTTCTTTAGAATAGTCTAAAGTTTGCATTAAGTCTAAATCTACTCCTTTTTCACTTGCTTGACGAATAGCTTCATCCTTTAACTTATAAGCATTAAGTTCACTTTCAGCTGATAAAGCTCTCTTATTTGCTTTTTCAATTTCATAATCTTTTTGTTGATCTGCATCCATCTTTGCAAGTTTGTCAGCTTCTGCTCTTTGAGCTTCTTGCTGTTTTTTTACATCAGCTAAAATAAGTTCTTTTTCATGAGCTTTAATCCTTTCAACTTCTTCCCTAGTAAAAAGTCTTTCCTCTTTTTTAGTTTCAGTTGTAGCTGGTGTTTCCTTATTTTCGGTATTAGGATTACCTTCGTCCTCTAAATTTTCAGCAAATAATTGAATATCTAAAGGCATAAATTTTTGAATATCTTTCATATTCTCCTCATTTCTTATTTCGGTTAGAAATTAACCAATTGCCCGTTCCGGTGGAGCTTACCAAATTTCCTTTTTTTAATGCTACTAGGATAAAAGGCATAAAAAAACTCAGACATATTATTCCGAGTAATTTTAATAGTGCTTTATAGGCACTGCATTAATAATATAACAATATTACCAATGCACTACTTATAAAGTAGTGTTATTTTTAGTTTCTTTATCAGACTCTTCTTTATTCTCTGAATCACTAATAAGAAAATCAGGCATTTTCATATCTGGATATTTTGCTCTTAATACTCTACCTCTTTCATACATCTCATCCCATTGTT
Source organism: Agathobacter sp. (assembly GCA_963628465.1). Lineage (GTDB taxonomy): Bacteria > Bacillota_I > Bacilli_A > RF39 > UBA660 > Onthocola_B. Next base: position 12,999 of record CAVGEW010000012.1, read on the forward strand.
TTTCGATGTCATTATCATCGAATACATTAAGTCTTTTTTTCTCTTCCATATTCCCATCCTATCTTTCTAAAAAATATACTATATGCTAAATGTGTACTATTGTTGTATGACAATCCAGAGTGTTCTTCCAAAATTTGATCATTAATATGTGATAAACTCCAATCAAAATATTCATTAAAATCTTTTTTATTTTCTCTTGTTGTCTTTAATACTTTAGTATCAGGCTTTAAATAATAATTATATTTTTCAGTTGTTACTATTATACCACCAATTCTATTATTTTCAAGAATCATGTCTATATCGCCTCTTGAAAATGTTCTATTAGATGGATGATTATGTATGGCAATAACGCTATTATCATTCAAATCTGTCATTAATATTTCTTGTTCTTTTGAAATTTTAACTTCGCCTTTCTTTTTATCAGTAGATATATTGCCAATAGGTTCATAAGTTTTCATATCAACTAGTGATAAATTCTCAAAACTATTTTCTTTATACTTTTTATAAACATTATCACATCTATCATTTAATTCTTGTGGAATATTAATTAATGGAATTACTTTATCTAAATCTTCATCATCCTCATATTGTATAGCATCATTAAAAGCTAACTTACCTATTCCAAATATATCACGTTTTAATTCCTTTATATCTCTATCAACTTGATAACTAATAGTGCTATGACACCAATGAAAATGTTGATTAATCGGAGGTAAGTTTATACCAGGTACTAAACCATTAACTGATACTTCTTCAATAACTAAATCGTTTTTAGTTCTTCCTATAGGTCTTTTAAAGGTATTAATACTTCTGGTATGAAATATCATACCATCCATATACTTACACATTTCAGTTACATTTTCGCATAAGTCTGAAATAAATATTACTGGTACATCTTCAAATTCACTTGCTTCTAAATAAGCTTCATTACCTAATGCAGTTGTGTATTTATCAAGTCCACCACTATACTTATCATCAAAAACAGAAATAAGTCTATTTCGTTGCATATCTAATATTTGTTGTATTAGCTTACTATAAGCATTTAATTCTTTTCCTTGTTGCAATAGTATTAAATATTGTTTTAATATTTCTTGCATATTAGTAAGAACTAAAGCATCCATGTAATTTTGCCATATGTAACCATCGACTAGCATTATTCCGAAAGAACTTAATATATAAGCTGGAATTATACTTTTTTTCTTTTTCTTCAATTCTTCTCTACCTTGGTTATAACAATCTAATGCCACTTTTGAAAAAAGAGTTTTAATTTTAAAATCTAACTCTTCCTCTTCTTCTGCATAAGCACCATATAACAATATCTCAATTAAATCTCTATAAGTTATTTTGCCTTTCATGAGTTCTTCAACTCTAAATTCAAAATACCCTTTATAAATACCCATCTTTTTCCATTGATTAATTTTTCTTTTTAATCTCTGTTTATCATTATATGATATAGTCTTATATAACTTATCATAAGTAATATTGTATGATGTAAATATTTCTTGTAATTTATCTTGAGTTTCCTTATTTAACTTGTCATACTCTTTTCTAAATTGTTTTAATTCTTTTCTAGTATAATCCCATCTTTTATTAATTATCTTTTCATTCATTATTTACCTACTTTTTTAATTTATCTAAACTTTCAATAGCATCAGGCTTATCTTCTTTTTCTTTCGAACCTTTAATTACCTCTCCAGGTGTAGAATCAATTTCTTCTTTAGCTTCATTATCAAGATTTTCATCATTATTATTTTCAACATTATTACTAAATTTTTTCATTAGTTCTTGATTTTCTTCTAAATTAGTTTCTGCTTCTTGTTTCTTTTTAGCTATTTCATTTTTAGCATCTAAATCATCAGGCAACATATTAATTAATGTTTCATCAGCTAGTAAATCTCTTAAACTTAATACTCTTGATGTTTCGGTTGATGTATCAGTAGGAAGATTAACATTTAGTACTGTATCAATATCTCTAAAATCATAGGTTTTAGCTTTATCTTTATTAATCTTATTTAGAATCAATTCCCATCTTCTGGTATATCCAGCTTTAAATAAACCTCTAAATGTAGATATTAATTGTTGTAAACTAAAGAACTTCTTTTCTAGTGCTGAATTATTATCTGCTTGAGTAAAGCCTAAATCAGTCATGTTTGGAACAAAAGAACATAAACAAATTAAGTCCATAATTGTTTTCTTATGATTTTCAATGGCACTATCATTTATATCTTTTTTAACCCAAAATAAATCTCCATCTTCTTCTAAATATCTAACACGACTAGTAAGAACGTATTCATCTTCTTGTTCTCTTGCTGGATTAATAACATCTTTTCCATCTTCATCTTTAATAGTCATTGGATTTTCTGGCTTATAACCTTTAACAGCTAAAATAGCATCATCATTATACTTGTGCATGTTTCTGCCATTTTGAACTACTCTTTCATAGGCTCTAATTAAACTAATAACCGGCTCATGAATTGCTAATCCATCTTCTTGTTCTAATGCAGTAGCTGGAATATCATCATCCCATTTAGCTGGTTGAGTAAGCTCTTCATCTTGTTTAAATAATGGCTCATCGCCATATTTAGTTTTATATGCTTCATTATTATTAAAAAACAACTCTCTTTTTTCTGGTGTATCTAAATAATAAAACTTACCATTTTTTGTAGTAAGTTCTACCATTGTTTGATATGTTCCATCAGCTAATGTTGTTTCAATTACTCTATAAATACCTATTAAATTTTTAGGCATTGAATAATCCCATATTGCTACAGTCTCTAAAGCGTCGGCTTTTGTATAAACGTATTCTCCATATTTATTCTTATAATATATTTCATAGGCTGCTCTTTTAGTAAAAAAATCCCAAACCATACTTAAATTGTGAAATTCTTCATCATTATAGTCTGTAATATGAGCTATAATTTGTTCTATTTCTTTTATGGCTTTTTTATCATTACCTTTTCTTTCAAATAAATCAGAAATAACGCTATTGGTATCTTCGTTATACGCATGAACTTTATACTTTGGAGCTTTACCACCAAAATAACCAGTAGCTATAACTGATATATATCTTTCCATTGGAATAATAATGTTCTCATCACTATCTCCAACTAAATCACTATCAGTTACTTTTCTTCTAACCTCATCATATAGGATTCTTCTTGCATTTAGTTCTCTTTTTACCATAGAAAATAAAGAGCTAATAGCTTCTTCTGTATTTAGTTTATTTTCACTATACCTTAACATCTTATCCCTCTCTTTCTAAATAAATGACTTATCACTTAATTTCATCTTAACTTGTGGTTCGTATAAGCTTAAAACAACAGCGTCAGCTCTGTCTGGAGAATGAACATTTCTTTTTTTCATATCTTCTTTTCTCTCAAGCTTTATCGTACCATCAGAATTAATAAAATATTTTCTATTAGTTATTTGTTTTATTAACTCTTCATTGTTTGGAATAGTTATTTCATTATTTTTTAATTTACTCCGTAACGTACCCCACATAATACCAGTAGAATTATAATATTCTATTGGTTCATCATAGCTAACTTTTCCACCTTTGCCACCAAAATGACATTCAATAGCTTTAGCTTTTAAGTTCTTTTCTACTATGACTTCTTTTAATCTATCATAAACACCCACACCTAAACCATCACAGTCTATTTTTACTCTAACAATTATTGATGGATATTTTAGATTTAACATTTTTATTATATTTACTATCTGTCCAGTAAGTTTCATTGTGTCATTATGCTTAAATACATTAAGTCTTTCAACTTGAGATTTATTATATGTAGTAGCAACTACACTTTCATCATCTCCGTATCTAGCAACATCGACACCTAAATCTATACTTTCAACTATATCTATTACTTTCTTTTCGGTTCTAATCATGTCTAGTCCTATAAAACTATCTGGATTAGCTTTTGGAAACTCTCCAGCTACTCGAACTCTATAAACATCGCTATCTTTACCAAACATGTCTATAATTGTTTGAACATAGTTCTTGTCTACTCTTTCGCATTTAGAACCATCTATCGTATGAGTCTTATACAATTCTCTTTTAGTTGTATGAGATTCATAAAAAAACCCAGCCAATTGGGTCGGGTTACCACACATTAACAATTTAGCATCTATTGTTGACATAGAACCTAATACAGGTTCAAATACTATATCAGGAACACCACTAGCTTCATCAATAATAATTAATACATGTTCGGCATGTGTACCTTGCAATGCATCTGGCTTATTCGATGTTCTAGCTATTGCAAACCATTCTTCTTGACTACCTTTCAAATAGATTTTTTCACTAGTCCATTCAAAATCTTTATCAAGACTTTTTGAGTTTCTTTTCCATTTACTTACTTCAGCCCACAATATATCATGTAATTGATGTTTAGTCGGGGCTGTACATAATATTTTCGGATAAGGTCTAGTACTTATATACCACCAAATTATCCAACTTTCTAATGCACTTTTGCCAACGCCATGTCCGCTCTTAACAGACACCATAGGAAATTTAGCTACATCATTCATAACTGCTTGTTGTTCTAAAGTAGGTTGGACTTTTAAAATATCAATAGCAAACTCAACTGGGTGATCAATATAAAAATTAATTGCTTCGCTTTTCATTTCTATCACTCCATGCCTTTTCTATATCATTTATAAATGTTGATTCAGAACTATCTTTTTTACCATCTATTATTTCACTTACATCTTTTAATGCAGATGTTAGTTTTTTTAAATCAGCTCTATCTACTATTCCTAGATACTCATTACCAGACACATCCATTTTGATATTTATTTGATCTGTAGCTTCTAATATCTTTCTTAATAACTTATCTGCTACAAGATTCACACTAACTATTTCATTGGCTTCTTTTTCAGCTTGTTTCTCAATTACTTTTTCAACAATTTTATTACTTTTTTGTAACTCTTTTTTTTCCTTTTTTTCTTTCCACCCTTTAGTACTTTTATTGGTACTACCATTCCTTGGAATATTCTTCTCTTTTAAAAAAGCATTGATTGATTTATAATCGCCTAACAGATACTCTTTTTCTAATGCTTTCCAATTATACTTTGCCACATCACCACCAACATTCTATTATTTTATTTTAACTACTTTTTATCATTTGAAATTGAACCTAATGCACAAATAATAATTATTGTTGCACATATGATCAATGTAATTAAAACCCCATCGCTCATTTTTATCTTCCTCCTCAAATATTATACGATTCCATATTTCCTCTTTATGTTCTGCTAATATAGAGATTATAATAGCTAATATAAACATAATTTTACAAGTACTGTACTAATGATATATGTGCGAAGGTCCTTACCAGAAAGTTACATACGCACGTTTCGCTGTCAACCAGTAATTTATTTAATGCCGTGAGGCAATTCTAAACGAATAAGTACTTCTTCAACAACTGACCTTTTATAATATATCATCAGTACACTACTTATAAAAAGCAGTGTTTTTTGGTGAACCATGATTTTTACGTCACTTATAAACCCCTTATTTTTTACTAATAGCATAAAGCAGATAGATTTTCAAACAAGGAGGTTGATATTGATATCTACTTTATACTACTTGCAAAATTTGAGGTTAAAAATGACTTGTGTCTTTATAGACACTTCGAATAATAATTTGGCTTCTTTAGAGGTTAATTACTTCTCATTTATTTCACTCCGAACCCACTTGGGATATATAAATAAAAGTATGTTACTTACATAAAACCAATCCCCAACTATTTTTTAATTATTATCCGAACTATCTACAAAGAAAAAAGCACTATTGCTAGTCCTTTTCATAAATATTTCATTATATCTATTATAATATATAAAAGATAATATGTTAAGGAACAGCATTGGGAACCTAAAAAGCAACTCTCATAAAATAGAAAAGAGTTTTTTATGTTAATTGTTATTTTTTTATGCTGTTAGACCTTTTAATTAGTGAATAAATAACAAAACCATATAAATTGTCTGTTGGAATCGAACCAACTAAAAATAACGAATTAATCTTTATTTGCCTAATTTTTTTTGCAGTAATGGTTTTTGTAGTTTATTCATATTTATCTTCCTTTCTAATATCCTAGTTCATTAATTACATTGTTTGGAAACAACAATACTCGAATTTCATTTATTAATTTATTTTTTGCTTTTTTTATGGTAGTATCTGATACCTCAAAATACTCACACATTTCATCGATAGTCTTTCCCTCAAAATATTTTAATCTTATTATTTCATAATATTTTTCATCTTTAAAACTATTTATAATACTATTAATTTTTTCTATATAACTATAACTAATAACATTCGATTGTGTTATTTTATTAATCTTTTCTTCTATTAATTCTTGTTTATCTTGAATAATAGTTCCATGGCTCATTGATGTTATATCTTTAGACTTATTCGGCAAGCCATGTTTTTTTAAATATCTTATCTCTTCTTTATTTTTATTAATCGCCTCTTTTATTTTAGGATATAAATATAAGGCTTGTTCAGTTACTTTAAACGAATTATTTTTATTTCTTATTTCATATCCCTGTTCTTTTAAAACCTCCAAAACCACCATAACATTTTCTTTACTTATTGTTGTATCCATAATTTCTATTCCTTTCTCAATTCTTATAATTCTTTCATCATCAGCATTATTCATAATTAACCTCTTTTTCTTTCAAATTAAGTTTATAATTTTTTCTATCTATCCAAAAGTCTTTACATTTAGTCATATCAGTTTCTTTCTTATGATGAAATTCAGAATCTATAGCACATTTTATAATCGCTACAATATTTTTCACAATCAAAGCATTTTGCTATATCTGTCATTTTCTACCTCTTTAAAATAACTTTTTACAATTTTATGTATAATATCATGACTATTTGCTGCTATATCACATAAGACTTCTTCATTAGGATTTATGTCGCTTGAAGTTAAATACTCTCTAATATAAACATGAGTTAATTCGTGATATAAAGTCTTTTTTTTCTTCTCAATAGGCAAATCCTTATCAATCCATATTTCTTGCGTTTGAAAATGACTTTGTCCATAATAATACCCATCTTGTTCATCAACTTGATAATCCCAAAATTCTTTTTGTTCTACTTCTTTTATTATGTATTCAATACCATTCATTTTAAACTTCATTTTTTACCTTCTCTAAAAAATACTCTTTTCCCGCTTAATTGGTTTTGCTTTTTTACCAATTTTTAAGGCTTTATCTCTTACGTTTTCATCTAGCATATTTATAGACTTTTCTAATAACTGATTTAATACATCTTTTAGTTGCATATCGTTTATACTTGCTAGCCCATCTATAATGTCTAAATAATCTTTTTTAAATATCATAGTTTTCTTAATGTAAATGGTTTTACTTTCTTCTTGTATGTTTTGTCGTTCTCTTCTTATTCTCGTATATCTTTCGTATTCTTTTACTAATCGCTCATACTCTTGTTGTGGGTCTATTTTTTCTTGCTTTTTTTTCTCTTGCCAATCTTTTTTAACTTTATCTAAATTAATATCTTTTAGTCGTTTTCTAAACTCATCCATTTTATCTACATATTTCATAAATCCTCCATATTTATACATCAAAAAAGCACTATTACTAGTGCTTTAGGGAAACTCCGATTCGAACGGAGACCTCCTATTCAACTTATTATATTCGGTATCGTCTCTTGCCATAACTTGTGTTATCGGCTACGAACTCTATATAATACATTTCTATGATTGCTCTCGGTGTTCTCAGCCTCTTAAACTATCTTCCCTGTTTAAAATTATACCATTCTTTTAATATCTTGTCAACTTGTTTTCTTTCAAATGTTGATAACTTTTTTGTTCCGTTTTCATCATGTTCGTAAC
>CAVGEW010000013.1:0-7438 GCA_963628465.1 Agathobacter sp.
AAATGCTACAAAAAGCAAGAGATGAAAGAATGAGAGATGAGGGTATGGCTGTTGGCGAGGCTGAAGGTAAAAAAGCTGGAATTTTGCAAATAGCTAAAAATATGCTTAAAGAAAATTATACCTTAAAACAAATTAGCAAAGTAACAAAACTCTCAACATCAGAAATCAAAACTTTAATGTAGCTTAGCAAGAAAGAAGAATCCCCTCCTTCTTTCTGTACAGAAATATAAAATAATTTTAGATAGAGGGTTTTATATAATTGGTAAATATAATATAGATATATATTTTAAAACAGATTTAAATGAAGTAAAAATGAACCGCAAAATATGATAATATAAAGTTAAACTGGTTTAAAATTTTAGTTTTATATATAAAATGTATTAAAAAGGATAGATTAATCTGTCTTTTTTTTGTATAATGTTTGTAGAGGTGAAAGAAATGAAAATTTTAGCAGTAAATGCAGGTAGTTCATCATTAAAATTTACTTTAATTGAATTACCAGAAAGAGAAGTTGTAGCAAGTGGTTTATTTGAAAAAATAGGTATAAACGGTTCTTGTTATACAATTAAATATAATGGAGAAAAAGTAACTAAAGAAGTTAGTTTAGAAGACCATTCTGTTGCGGTAAAAATATTAATAGATGAGCTTATTGATATGAAAATTATAGGTTCATTAGATGAAATTGAAGGTGTTGGACATCGAATGGTCCATGGTGGACAAGAGTTTACAGAATCAGTTGTCTTAACTGAAGATGTTCTAGAAAGGGTAGCTAAGTATAATGAACTTGCACCACTTCATAATCCAGCCAATATTATGGGAGTTAAAGCTTTCATGAAAGCTCTACCTAACACTATTCAAGTTGGGGTATTTGATACAGCTTTTCATACTACTATGAAAGAAGCAGAATATTTGTATCCAGTTCCTTATGAATGGTATGAAAAATACGGTGTTAGAAAGTATGGTTTCCATGGCACGAGTCATAGGTTTATTAATAAAACAATTAGTGAATATCTAGGAAGAAATGATTTAAAAGTTATATCTTGTCATATTGGTAATGGTGGTTCTATTACAGCAATAGATTCTGGTAAAGTTATTGATACTTCCATGGGATTTACTCCTCTTGCAGGTATTATGATGGGAACCCGCTCTGGTGATATTGATGCATCAATGCTATCATATCTTGCTGGCAAAACTGGTAAAACTATTGAAGAGTTAACTAATGACTTAAATAAAAACAGTGGTCTTTTAGGCGTAAGTGGAGTAAGTAGTGATTCAAGAGATGTTGAATCTGCGGCCAACGAAGGAAATGAAAGAGCAATCTTAGCTCAAGATATGTATGCCAAGAAAATCGCTAACTATATTGCTATGTATAACAACTTATTAGGTGGTGCTGATGTAATAACATTAACTGCCGGTGTTGGTGAAAATAGCAAAACTATGCGTAAAGCAATCCTTGATAAAATTGCATCTTTAGGTGTAAAACTTGATAGTGAAAGAAATGATTTTCGTGGAGAATTCCGCCTTATATCAACAGATGATTCTAGGATTCCAGTTTATGTTGTTCCAACTGACGAAGAATTAATGATCGCTATGGATACATTAGAACTTAAAAATAAAAATAATTAGGAAGAGAGTGATAAAATGAAGGAAATGTCTAAAAAAATAATTAAAATAATCAAAAAATATGACAAGATTGTTTTAGCTCGTCATATTAGTCCAGACCCTGATGCCATTGCTAGTCAAATTGCTTTAAGGGATTCTATTAAATTAACATTTCCTCAAAAAGAAGTGTATGCAGTAGGTGCGGGCGTTCATAAATTTAGGTATTTAGGTATTTTGGATAAACCTGAATTAAATACCTTGGAAAACGCTTTGTTAATTGTCCTTGATGTTCCTAACTTTTGCAGGGTTGATGGCATAACTGACTTGGAATACAGCGCTATTTTAAAAATTGACCATCATCCTGCGGAAGATATAATCGGAGATGTTGACTGGACTGACTCTACTAAATCAAGTACTTGTGAAATGATCGCAGAACTTCTTTTAGATAGTCCCCTTGAAATGGATACAAAAATAGCAGAAGACTTATATGTAGGTATGATCTTTGATAGTGATAGATTTCTTCTTCCTAATACAACTGAGAATACTCTTAAAATAGCTTATGAATTAATTAAATCAAGTAATATTAACTTTGTAAGTTTATATGATAATTTATATGAAAGAAGTATCAACGAAGAAAAGTTTAGAGCTTATTTGATTAATAATATTGAAATAACCGAGAATAAATTTGGTTTTATCTTTGTTCCAAGTGAAGATTTAAAAAAGTTTAATGTTGAGGCAACAAGTGTTTCAAACCAAGTTAATGACTTTTATTTTATTAAAGAACTTATGTGTTGGATGTTTGTAGTTTATGATGAAAGAAATGATATTTATAAAGCCAATATAAGAAGTAGAGGCCCTGTAATAAATGAAGTTGCGGCCAAATATAATGGGGGAGGGCATAAATTTGCATCTGGGTGTAGAACTAGCGACTACAAGGTAATTGAAGCTTTAGCTAAGGACTTAGATGATACATGTAAAAGATACAATGATGAAGAAAATATCTAATATAAAAAAGAAAAATAATAAATACATAATAACTCTAGATGATAATACAAATCTAGAGCTTTACCTTGATGTTTTAATTAAGTTTAATTTACTTAAACCAAGAGAGTTATCTGATAGGGAATATAAAGAAATTATTGAATATAATATCTTTTGTGAGGCCTATAATAAAGCTTTAAGACTTTTAAATATTAAACAAAGAACTAAAAAGGAACTTGAAACTAAATTAAAAGATTATTCTAAAGAGGTATTAGATAAAGTGATAAATAAGTGCGAGGAAATGGGCTTTTTAAATGAAATGGTTTACGTTGAAAGTTATATAAGTGACCAAATAAACCTAGGAATAAAGGGGCCTAACTATATCAAAAGAAACCTTGAAAAACTAATAACTAATAATAATCTTATCGAAGAAATTTTAAATAATATAGATGAAGATATTTGGCTAAAAAGACTAGATAAGATAATTTCTAAAAAGATGAAGACTTATAATAATTTAAGTAAAAATAAAATGCTCATGAAACTTAAAAGTTATCTTATAAGCTTAGGTTATGAAATGGATATGGTTAATGAAAAAGTTAATAGTCTTGCGCTTGATGAAAATACTAATGCTTTAGAAAAAGAATATCAAAAAGAATTAATAAAGTTGGGTAAAAAATATACTGGTAACGAACTAAAGACAAAACTAAAATATAATCTATATAAAAAAGGGTATTCACTTGAATATATAGATAATATAATTAGTAAAAACTGGATGTTTTAATAAAAAAAGATAGTAAATAATAATGTTATGTACTACGGGTATTACTTATGTACATGATATTTGCTTCGATATAACTCTAGTATTAATTTACCTAAAATATATTGAAGAGTAATATGCCAATAAGACTTATATTTTAAGTCTTATTTTAATTGGTATTTTTTATTTAATTAAAGGAATACTAATTATATGAAAAGATATGTATATGTAGGTTCTGTTATAATTATATTTTTAATATTTGCTATAAGGTTAGGTTTTATATTATCTAACAATTCTTATTATGCTCAAAAACTTGAAGAAAAAAATAACATATATGTCTACGGAGTAAGTAGCCCAAGAGGAAGAATTCTTGATACAAATGGAAAAGTTTTGGTAGATAATATCGGAGTTAAAACTATTTATTACAATAAAATAAAAGGTATTACTACAAGTAAAGAATTGGAAATTGCTAAAAAGCTTGCTAGTATTATAGATGTTAAGGAAGCAAATACTGATATGCTAAAAAAATACTATTTACTTACACATAATAGTGGCCAAGATTTAATAAGTAGTGAAGAGTATACTTTATATGAAGAAAGAAAAATAACTAAAGAAGAGATAGAAAACTTAAAATATGAAAGAATCACAGATAATATGCTTGAGTTTGATAACACTACCAAAAAACAAGCTTATATATATAGTTTAATGAATGAAGGTTATATCTATAGTAAAAAAGAAATACTTAAAAACGCTAGTGAAGAAGAATATGCGAAAGTTATTGAGAGTAATATTCCAGGGGTAACCGGAGAAATAACTTGGGAAAGAATCTATCTTTATGGTGATACTTTAAAAAATATCTTTGGTAGCGTAGGTAATATTCTTAAAGAAAATAAAGAATATTATTTAGGGCAAGGTTATGAACTTACGGATACCGTAGGTATAAGTTATCTAGAACAAGAATATGAAGAGTACTTAAAGGGCAAAAAAGCTAAATACAAAGTTGAAAGAGATTATAAATTAACTAAAATCGAGGAAGAAGAAAGAGGTAATGATTTAGTGTTATCTATTGATATAGATTTACAAATGAAAGTAGAACAAATACTTGAAGAGAAGATTTTACTTGGTAAAAAATATGGTAATACAGAATATTTTAGAGAAAGTTATGCTTTAGTAAGTAATCCTTTGACGGGTGCTATGCTAGCTATCGCAGGAAAAAGACTTAATCAAGATAATATTTTTAGTGATATAAGTTTAAATACTATAAATAAATCATATACAATGGGAAGCAGTGTAAAAGGAGCAACAATTGGGGTAGGTTATAAGTATAATTTAATTACTCCGGGAGCTTATATTCTTGATTCATGTGTAAAACTTGAGTTTATTCCTAAGAAGTGTAGTTTCAAATCCTTAGGTAAAGTAAATGATTTAACTGCTTTAGCTAACTCTTCAAATTATTATCAATATATGATTGCTATAAACCTAACAGGAAACAAATATACTCCGAATATGAAAATAAATGCGACCGAAGAACATTTTAAAGTCTATCGGGAGATGCTTGCAAGCTTTGGTCTTGGCGTTAAAACGGGGATTGATCTACCTAATGAACAAACCGGTATCATAGGTACTAAGGTTGCGGATGATTTGCTTCTTAATTTAGCCATTGGTCAGTATGATACTTATACTCCAGTTGAACTTTTACAATATATAAATAGCGTTGCAAGTGGCCAAAGAATGGCTCTTAGTGTAATGAAAGAGATAAGACAAAATGATGAAGTTATCAAAACTAAAGAGGTAAATATTTTAAATGATGTTTCTTTAGACAAAGATAGTTTAAATCGTATAAGAGAGGGACTTAGACTTGTTTTAAGTGAAGGAACAGGTAAATTTTATGTGCCTAAAGGTTTAAATTTTGCTGGTAAAACAGGAACAAGTGAATCTTTCTTAGATACCAACAGTGATGGTACCGTAGATACTGCAACTATTACATCAAGTTTCGCTGGTTTTTATCCTTCAGATAATCCTAAATATAGTATCGTAGTTCTTACTCCAAACATATCTCATAAAAATGGAAAAACAGATGCCTTTTACTATGGAGCTAGTAAAATAACTAAAGATATAGTAAATTACTTAAATAGTTAGAACACTTAATATTAAAATTGTGATAATTATGTCGATATATCTATACTAACACCAGTCCTTATGTGGTAATTCAATATAATTGGTTTTTAAAATATGATTGATATTATTTATAACAATATCAGAGTTAAAATCTCTTCCTATTTTATTCATAGATTGATAAGAAGAACAAAAGGTAAGAATTTGAATTAAAAGACAAGCCTTTAAATCATAGGTAATATACGATTGATGCCTAGTATCAGTTAAGCTATCAATCCAAGAAGTTAGTTTAGGAAAATACTGTTTGATAATGATTAATAATTCTTCCAATGGGTTTACCGCTTGCTTTAATTCTCTTCTCATTTTTCTTGTTATTCTTTGTTTCATGTACTACAACCACCTTTATTATAGCTATTATATCAAAAAAATGATTGCGAAGAAAATTTATTCTATTTTACTGAAAATGTGTCTAAAAACTTGACATAAATCCAATATATTTGCTATAATTTTTTTAGGATATGAAAAGTATCATATGTGGAAGGAGTGTGAGATTTAAGTGTTTTGTCCAAAATGTGGTGATCCATTTTAGGCAAACGAAATAAAATGGGTATGTTTGGTTTCGAAGGACTAGATGAAGGTAAAATATCTATGACTGTGAATTTATATAATTATAATATTTATGAATACTTAGATGAAGAAATAATTATAAGTATTCCTGATAAGTATAAGGAAATAGATAAAAATACCAATCTTTATGAAGAAAGAAATTATAGTATTAATTATAATAATGAACTAGATGTATATGATTATGATATTAATTATACTCTATCAAGTAGTTATTCTAAGTTGGAAAATTTAGTTAATACATTTAATAACTCTATTACCAAAGCTTATGGTGACTATAAAGAATTAACTTTCTTAGAAGAAAAAACTATTTCTGGTTCTCAATATTTCGTAATGGAATTAAGCAACGATGGTGGAAATGTACTTCTTGGCATAACTAAAGCTAATTCAATGTATGTGTTTATAGTATCATTATGTACTATTGATAATGAATTTGATTATACTACACTAGGAAGTATTAATAGTATTTTAGCTAATGCTAAATATACTAGTGCTTCAAGTAGTATATCTAATTTTGAAAGAGTTAATATTGCAGGAGTAACTAGTGGATTAGCACAATAACTTATTGTGCTTCTTCACCCGATAGGAGGTATTTATGGAAAGTTTTAATAATGTGTATGATAATTTATCAGTAGCCTATGCTCACTTAGAAAGTATCATGGGTAGTTTGTATGAAGAACTACGCAAGGATCCAAGTAATCAAAAAAATTCTGATTTATTGCAAGGCCTAGGTGAAGTAGCTACGAAGATTTTATCTTCACAAAAAGATTTTGTCGAAGGCTATGGCGAAAAAGATATAAAAGATGTCTTGATGGCTAATATAGATTCTAAAGAAACTGTATTAAAAAGCGCTTTAGGTAAAGATCTAGATTGTGCTAGATAAATAAAGGGAATTAAATCCCTTTTTCAATATATTGAGGTGATTATTTTGGAAGACAATACTAATATAAAAAGCTTTTATCTAAATTAAAAATGAAAGGTCATATAAATATTGCCGGAGGTGAACCTCTTTGTAGTCCTTACTTTTTTAAGATATTAGATTTAATTAAGAAAGATGCTGATATTATAAGTTTTTCTATATTAACAAATGGGACATTAATTACTGAAGAAATAGCCAAGAAAATAAAAAAGTTATAATCCTGAATATGTTCAAGTAAGTCTTGAGGGTGGAAAAAAGACTAATAATTATATTCGAGGTAAAGGAACTTATAAAAAAATAGCTCAAGGTATTAAATGTTTAAGGTAAGAGAAAATCTTTACATCCATTTCTTTTACAGCTACTAAATTAAATTATAAGGAATTTCCTAAAGTTGTTAAGTATGCAAGAAGATATATAACCGATAGGTTCTAATGAAGATA
>CAVGEW010000014.1:0-36832 GCA_963628465.1 Agathobacter sp.
GCCTATACATACATAGTTATTTACGCTAGCACTTGCTCCTGCATATCTATATGAATTATCACCAGCTCCATTTGTTAATGAAGAATTATGATAATAAATACCATTTTCTCCTTGTGTTCCTGTGTATTGTGATATTACATATTTTGCTAGAGATAAAATATTTTTAGTTTGTTTATTTAACACATAATTATTTGAATATTTACCATTACTATCCATAGCTTTAACTACAATTCTATAGTTACTTCCTTTAGTTAAATTAGAAAATGTATAACTATTACTTGTACTTTCTACAAAACTGCTCCCTCCATCTATTGAATAATAATATTTTGATATAGTATTAGTTCCTTGTGTTGCAGTTACTGTTGCAGTTATACTTGTGCCAGAGCTTGAAGTACTTACACTAGTTATCTTTGGTAAAACATAACTATCTGTAGTTATTTCATATTTATAAGTATTTGTTTTTATTTTCTTTTTATCTACTCCATATACAGATATTTCATAACTAGAATTATCACTTATACCTGAGAATGTATATGAACTTGAGGAGCTTTCTACATATGTTATTATATTTGTAGCAATCTTATTAGATAATCTTGTTACAGTTGGTGTAACATATGCGGTTGCATCTGTTTCTTCAATCGCATAATAATATGTATCTATTTCATTTGAACCACTATCAACTGTTAAATCAACTGTTAAGTTACTTCCAGACTTTGTCGCACTTAAAGTGTTTATTGTATTTGGGGTGTATTCTGTAAAATCATCTTTTGTAATTAATACTTGTCCTCCGAAGTACTTCCCGGCATTTGCTGTTTGGTCTTTATTATAATTTACAAACGTAACTGTGATAGTCCATGTATCTTCTTTTGAGGGCGATGCTGTTATCGCTTGATTACTTATTAAAGTAAGTAAACCTGTTTTATTTGTTATATCAAAGCCTTTAATAGTAGTTCCTTGATTATCAGAAATACCACTATAATAAGTAAGACCATCTATGGAAGTAATTTCATTATTACTAGAATCTTTTATAGTTAAAATCAGTTCTGGAGTTGAACTATCTTGAGTATAAGTAAAATTGTTATCTGATATATTAAGATATACATTATAATTTTCAGTTGCTGTGTTAGTACTGTTATTTGCTGTTAGGGTTGCTGTTGCAGTTGTAGAACCTGCCGCACTTGCCTTACCGCTACCAAAAGATGTTTGGTCTGCTGTAAGGCTTATAGCATTACCCACTGAAAAAGTAAGTGTATCTGTTGTAGATGTACCTACCTTTATTGCCGTACTTTTTGTAGTGTCACTTTGGGCTTGAAAATAAGCATAGGTTGCCCCTCCTATAAATAAGACTAAAGTTGCTATTGCTATTATTGTTAAAATTGATGATTTTCTATTTTGATTCATAAATTTATACCTCTTCTCTATTTTATAAATAAAGTATAACATAAAACAATTTTAAACGCAATACATTTTGCAATGCATACAATATGTATAAAATGTATTACTATATTTATGGAGGTAATACTTATGGCATTTAGATTAAAAGATGATAGAAAAGAAACGGAAAATAAAACAATAAGATTTCCACTTCCACTAATTGAAAGAATTGAAGAAAAGTTGGTTAATACTAATGTAACCTTTTCAAGGTTTGTTATCCAAGCTTGTGAATATGCATTAAATGAAATGGATAAAGAAGACAAAAATAATCACAGAGATGATTCTCTGTGATTATTTTAATTAGACATAATTTTTTCTTTAACAAGTTTACTAACTAAAGACATATCAGCATTTTTACCAATAAGAAGTTCATTTACTTTCTTCATAACTAGCCCCATGTCTTTCATAGATGTAGGTTTAACTTCATCTATTGCCGAATCTACTAGTTTTTCTACTTCTTCTTCAGTTAATTCTTCAGGTAAGTATTTAGATAATATATCTATTTCTTTTTGTAAAGATTCTACTTCCTCAAGTTTGTTATACTTCATATATTCTTCGACAGAATCTTTTCTTACCTTAACTTGTTTTTTTAAAACAGAAGATACTTCATTATCATCCAACTCATGTTTCTTAGATATTTGTTCTAGTTGAAGTGCACTTTTAAGCATTCTTAGAACTGATAAAGTAAAAGTATCTTTATTTTTCATTGCAGTTTTTAAATCTTCATTAATTCTTTCGTACATAATTAGCCTCGATTTCTTTTATGAGAGTTTTTAATTCCTTCTTTGATTTCATTTCTTCTTCTTACGCCAGGTTTTTCATAGTGTTTTCTTTTTTTGATTTCAGAAGGGACTCCACTTCTTGCAACTTTTGCTTTAAACTTTTTTAATGCTAAATCAACATTACCATTTTGCACAACTACTTTTGTCAAATTCATTTCCCTCCCTTCTTGTTACAATACCTATTATAACATCAGCTTTGGCCTTAATCAACAATTTTCGTCATTTTTCAACATATTTTTCAATAAAAATATAAAAAAGTATGAAAAATAGATTTAATTACTTAAATCTATTCATTTGATTCATTACTTGTTTTACTTGTTTTTGACTTGGTTTTCTTCCCATTGATGACATCATAGCTTCAATCATCTTTTCATTTATTGGGGGATTCTTTTCTAAAGTTTTTTTCATTATAGCTTTAGCTATAAAAAAACCAATAACAATACCAATTATAATACCTATTACTAAATAAATAATTAATTTTAACATAAATACACTCCTTCTTTACTACATTATACTTGTCTTTAACCTAAATATCAATAGTTTTTACTAAAGAAATATTAATTCTTCTAACCAAAAATAATCTTTGTTTTGAAAATCACAAGCAAACGCTTGAGTAATTGGCAAAAATTTCTTAATATCTCTATTAATAACGTTAGTTTTAAGTAAGATATGACTATTCTTAACAATAATAATTGTTTCTTCTTTACGATACTTATTAACTACTTTGTGAGTATCACCACTTTTCATATAAAAATCATTATCTTTGTTTAAATCATAGATTAGTCTATTGTACTTTTCTTTATCAATAGGCACTATTAACTGGTCAAGTAAATCCTTTCCTATCCCTATACTTGTTTTATCTAATAAATATATATCTTCTAGAGATTTAAACAAGTTATAGGGACTACTCTTTAGCAAAATTTGCATTTCTTTGTTAATTCTAAAAATATAAAAAGTCCTCATATTATCACCTTCCAAATATATGATAACACAAAGACTTTAAAAAATTTGTCAGATTATGTCGATGATATCATCTTTTTTTAAATAATTAGCAATTTTTTCTAAAATAGTAGTTTTATCTATCTTTAAATACTTAACAACATCTTCAGTTTTACCACTCATACCAAATTTATTTACCCCAAAAATATAATCAGGTTTAGAAGCAAATCTATTCCAAATAAGACTATTTCCAGCTTCAATTACAAATGTTGGAACATCTTTAGGAAGTAGTTGTTCTTCATATTTAGGGTTTTGTTTCAAGAATAACTCCATGCTTGGCATAGATACAACTCTTGTATCTATGCCAAGGGTAAATAACTCTTTAGATATATCAATAGCCATTTCAAGTTCTTGACCTGTTGCAATAATTATACCATCTAAGTGATATTTTTCTTTTCTAACCATGTAAGCTCCATATTTAACAAACTTAGCATTAGTATTTTTTTGTTTATTTCTCTCTTCTTTACTTATGACCATCGCAGTCGCACAATTATTTTTAAGAATATATTCCCAAGCTCCCATTATTTCATTAATATCCGCAGGTCTAAAGGTTATAAAGTTAGGTATAGTCCTAAGGCTTGTAAGTTGCTCTATTGGTTCATGAGTTGGGCCATCTTGACCAACATAAACAGAATCATGAGTAAAAATATAAGTCACTGGTAAGTTCATTAAAGCAGACATTCTAATCGCTGGTTTTACATAGTCACTAAAAGACAAGAATGTTGAGCCAAATACTTTTAAATTAGACAAAGCTAAACCATTAAGTATTGCCCCCATCGCATGTTCCCGAACCCCAAAGTAAATATTTTTCCCAACCGGATTCTTTTCACTTTGAATTGTTGACTTATCTAAATTAGTCATGCATGATGAAGATAAATCTGCAGAACCACCAAGAAAGAATGGACTCTTTGGTGATATAAAATTCATAATCTTATGATTTGACTCTCTTAAAGATTCTCTATATTCATCACTTATTTTAAACTTTGTATCATCAAAATCTATGACAAAAGCATTTCTTTCAAGTAAATTAATCATGGAATGTAAGTTACTTGTTTCTTCTTTTATATTGGTATATTCTTCTTGCCATGCAAGATATTTTTTAGATACTCTTTTATTTACATAGTTTTGTAAGTATTGAAGAATATCTTTTCTTACCTCAAAAGGTTCACTAGTTATTTTGTACTCTTCTTTTATATGAGCCAAATCTTCTTTATCAAGAGGTTTTCCATGAACTTTATTAGTACCCTCTAAGCGGGAATCTTCTCCGATTATCGTGTTACAAATAATTATTGATGGTCTATTTGCTTTCTTAGCTTGTTTTATAGCTTTAGATATTTCTTTATAATCATCACCGTATTTAACATTTATTATATTAAAATTTAAAGCCTCAAAGCGAATTTCTATATCTTCCGTAAAAGTATTGCTTGTATCACTATCTAAAGAAACATTATTTTTATCATATAAAAGGATTAACTTATTTAAGTTTTGGGTACTAGCAAAACTTAAAGCCTCATAACTTACTCCCTCCATTAAATCTCCATCGCCACATAAGCAAAAGGTATAATAGTCAATTAATTTAGAATTTTTATCTTCAATTTTAACAATACTTCTTAGATATCTTTCGGCAAGAGCAATACCTACAGCCATGCCTACTCCTTGACCTAAAGGACCAGTTGATGCATCTACGCCTGGGGTTACTCTAAACTCAGGATGGCCAGGAGTTAAACTACTTAAATCCCTAAAGTGCTTTAATTCTTCCATATCAAGGGCATATCCCATGTGATAAAGGGTTGAATAAAGTAAAGCCGAACCATGTCCTGCAGATAAAACAAATCTATCCCTATTTAGCCAATTAGCATTACTTGGAATAACATCCATTTGTTCCTTATATAAAGCATAAACAATTGGAGCAGCCCCTAAAACTATACCAGGGTGGCCACTTCCAGCCTTATCAATCATATCAAGGGCTAGAATCTTTATACTATTTAATGCCGCATCATCCATTTTACTCATATTAAAATCACTCCTTATGATAATAAAATTATATCACAAGGAGTATCATTTAATCAATATCAATTTGATATGGGTCATCTTTTGTTCCAGTACCTATTACTTTAGCATTTTTAATTATATTTATAACAGGTCTTACACTTCTTAAAAGATTACCACTAGTTGTTGTTATTAAAGCACCATCTGTATTTACAAGAAATGGATAATATATACCATTTTTATATTCGGCCCCAGTCATTAAATAATAAGCTGTTTTAATGTTTTCATTATATAAATAAAAATTTTTATTTTCCAAAGTTGTTGCCCCCGCCATAGAAACTTCATCCGCAGTAAGTAAACCTATCTTCGCATTTACTTTATTACCTAAACACACATGCATAGGTATTTTATTAGTTACTACTCTACTATAAGCTATATAATAAGATTTTTCTTCATCTAAAACTGTATCATTACAAAATTTATAATAAGCTATATAATCACTGTATTCACTTAAATTATTATCATACCATGTATTTAAACTATCGTATATTTTACTATTTTCAAACTCATAGTCATCTTCATAGTATTTACTTAATTCACTAATTGTTCCATCTAACACAATTTTTACCGAACCATCACCATTTATCTTAATTATTTTCCAGTTAAAACCTGCGAACGTTACATTATTATTTGATACTGCCCCTCTAAAGTAATATGATACGCCTAAGTCATCAGTACTTTTTAAGAACCCTTCATCTAAAGTTGCTGCCTCACCATTTTGGGTTAAACTTGTTTCATTTAATTTGTTGCCTGCGATAATAACAGATGCAAATGTATTGTTTTCATCACTTTTTTCACCAATTTCAATAGTTCCTGAGTATTTACCACTATCTTTAGTTATAAACTTTATAGTATAATTTACGGTTTGCCCAGCACTTATAGATACTTGATTAGAAATTATTTCTGACTTAAGCTCATTACTTATTTTCAAGTTATCACTAGATGTTAATTCATAAGTAACATCTTTAGCATATATATCAGTGAGTTGGATATAATAATATTTTGTTTCCAAGTCATTATTTGTAACAGAAAAAGATAGTTCATTATTACCTTCGAGATTAAAAGATTTGCCATTTAAATAATTGATAGTTATCTTTCCATCAACTACTATATCCGAATCCCCAGTTATTTTATCATAAAATATATATCCAACACCTAAACAGGCACAAATAGATATAAGCAAAAATATAAAGCCAAGCGCGGACTTAAATCTCAATCTCATTTGCATCATTCCTTTACCCATTTAACAAAATTATACTTTAGCAAAAGTATAGTTGTCAAGTATTTGCCGTTTTTTTAGAAAAAAAACTAAGTAGTTATTACTACTTAATTTTCTTCAGATTCTATTTCTGTTTCACTAACTTCGATATCTTCAGTCTTTTCATTAGCTTCGACTTCTTCAATAATGTCATCATTATCCATAAGTCTTTCTTCAAGTATTTCTTGAGCATCATCATCTAAGAGAGCTTTTTCAAGTTCAATATCAATGTTATTGTATTGACTATATCCAGTACCTGCTGGAATAAGTTTACCAATAATAACATTTTCTTTTAAACCTTGAAGTCTATCAACTTTACCATGAATAGCAGCGTCTGTTAAAACTCTAGTAGTTTCTTGGAAAGATGCAGCTGATAAGAATGAATCAGTTTCCAAAGATGACTTAGTAATACCAAGCATAATTGGGTTACCTTTAGCAGGTGTTTTACCTTCCATAATAACAGGTTTATTACCTTCAGTAAAGTCTCTTAGAGAAACAGCTAGGCCTTCGACAAAGTCCGTATCACCGCTGTCAACTATTCTTACTTTATTTATCATACGTTTACAAATAATTTCAATATGTTTATCAGAAATATCAACACCTTGTAATTTATAAACTTTTTGGACTTCTTTTAAGATGTATTCTTGAGCGGTAAGTGGGTCTGTTACAGCAAGTAATTCTTTTGGTGAAATAACACCTTCAGTAAGCTTATCACCTGCTTCCACAACATCACCAATTTGAACACGCAACTTCATATTGTAGTTTGTGGTATGTTCATGGCATCCAGCTTCGTTTTCGATAGTAATATTGAATTTACCACCGTTTTCTTCGATACCAATTACTTTACCAGCAACTTCGGCAATTGTCGCTTTACCTTTTGGAATACGAGCTTCGAATAATTCTTCAACTCTTGGAAGACCTTGAGTAATATCATCACCTGATGCAACACCACCAGTGTGGAATGTACGCATGGTAAGTTGGGTACCAGGTTCACCAATTGATTGAGCAGCCATAATACCTACAGCTTCACCTTTTTCAACTAAATTACCAGTTGCAAGGTTACGTCCATAACATTTTTGACATACCCCATTATTAGACTTACATGTAAGAACACTTCTTATTTCTACCTTTTTAATACCAGCATTAGTAATTTTAATAACAGCGTTTTCATTAATTATTTCCCCAGCTTCTACAATTACTTCTTTAGTTTCAGGGTTAACAATTCTTTTAGAGGCAAATCTACCTAAAATTCTTTCAGATAAAGGTTCAATAATTGAATTATCTTTTTCATTAAGTAAGTCATATACAACAAGACCTTGGTGAGTACCACAATCATTTTCTTTAACAATGATATCTTGAGCAACATCAACAAGTCTTCTAGTTAAGTAACCTGAATCGGCTGTTCTTAGAGCAGTATCCGCATCACCTTTACGAGAACCATGGGTTGATAAGAAGAATTCTGACACCGTTAAACCTTCGATAAATGAAGATGTAATCGGAATTTCCACCGTAGAACCATCTGGTTTTGCCATCAAACCACGCATACCAGCAAGTTGAGTAAAGTTGGAAATTTTACCACGAGCACCTGAGTTCATCATCATGAATAATGGATTGTCAAAATTGTTTTCACTTATAGATTTAAGTTCATTTTTAACATCATCAGTTGCCTTTGTCCAAACTTCAATAACACTTTGATATCTTTCTTGGTCCGTAATTAAACCTCTTTGATATTGTTTATTAATTTTATCTACCTTTGCTTTCGCACTTTCGATGATTTCACCTTTCTTTTCACTTCTTACAACATCGGCGATAGATACGGTAATACCAGCGATAGTAGAATATTTAAAACCTAAGTTCTTTAGTTTATCAAGCATAACAGATGTTTCTGTTGTTTTATATCTTTTAAATACTTGCGCAATTAATTGACCTAAAGTACCTTGAACAAATGGAGTAACAAGTTCCATCTTAGCTATTTCTTCAGGAATATTACATCCCATTGGTAAGAAATATTTATCTGGTGTTACACCTTCAATATTAGCTTTAGTGCCTTCTTCAACATATGGGAATGTATCTGGTAAAATTTCATTAAATTTTAATTTACCTACAGTTGTAACTAAGTATTTATCCTTTTGTTCTTCCGTAAATAATTTATATTTAAATGAATTTACAGGTATAGCAATTCTTGTATGAAGTGTTATTTCTTTTCTTTCATAAGCCATTAAAGCTTCGTTAGGGTCTTTATAAGCATGTCCTTCGTTTTCTTCTCCAGCATATTCAATAGTTAGATAACAATTACCTAAAACCATATCTTGTGATGGTGTAACAATTGGTTTTCCATCCTTAGGGTTTAAAATATTATTAGCACTAAGCATTAATATTCTAGCTTCAGCTTTTGCTTCTTCAGAAAGCGGAATATGGATAGCCATTTGGTCACCATCGAAGTCCGCATTAAATCCAGCACAAACAAGTGGATGTAGTCTAATTGCTTTACCACCAACTAAAACTGGTTCAAATGCTTGAATACCAAGTCTATGTAATGTTGGAGCTCTATTTAGTAAAACTGGATGTTCAGTAATTACATCTTCAACAATATCCCAAATAGATTCATCACGAGCATCAATTAATTTTTTAGCACCCTTTATATTATGGGCAAGGCCTCTTTCTACAATACCATTAATTACATGTGGTTTAAATAGCTCAATTGCCATTTCTTTTGGAAGACCACACTCATGCATTTTAAGGTTTGGCCCAACAACGATAACAGAACGACCAGAATAGTCTACTCTTTTACCTAAAAGGTTTTGACGGAAACGACCTTGTTTACCTTTAAGCATACTAGATAAACTCTTTAAAGGTCTATTTGATGCAGCAGTAATACTTCTGCCTCTTCTTCCGTTATCAAATAGAGAGTCTACAGCTTCTTGAAGCATTCTTTTTTCATTTTGAACAATGATTGTAGGTGCACCAAGTTCAAGTAATTTCTTTAAACGATTATTTCTATTTATAATTCTTCGATATAAATCATTTAAGTCACTAGTTGCAAATCTACCACCATCAAGTTGAATCATTGGTCTAAGTTCTGGTGGAATAACTGGAAGAACATCAAGTACCATCCATTCTGGCTTATTGCCAGATTCTTGGAACGCTACTAGACAATCTAATCTTTTAACAAGACGGATTCTTTTTTGACCAGTTGTTCCTTCAAGTTCATTTCTTAAATCTTCAACTTCTTTATCAATATCAACAAGCTTAAGTAATTCTTTAATAGCTTCAGCACCCATACCTACTTTAAAAGTATTGCCATATTTTTCATAATAAGCCCGATACTCTTTATCAGATAAAGTTTGTTTTACTTCTAAAGGTGCACTTCCTGGGTCAATTACAACATAACTTACGAAATATAAAACTTCTTCTAAGTCTCTTGGAGACATATCTAGAACAAGCCCCATTTTAGATGGAACACCTTTAAAGAACCAAATGTGAGAGCAAGGAGCAGCAAGTTCAATGTGCCCCATTCTTTCACGTCTTACTTTTGAACGAGTAACTTCAACTCCACAACGGTCACAAATGATATTTTTATATCTTAATCTTTTGTATTTACCACATGAACATTCAAAGTCTTTCGTAGGTCCGAATATTTTTTCACAGAATAGACCATCTCTTTCAGGTTTAAGAGTTCGATAGTTTATAGTCTCAGGTTTTTTAACTTCCCCATAAGACCATGAACGAATCTTTTCTGGTGAAGCTATACTTACCTTAATTCCATTAAATTTATTAACATCTATCATTATTCTTCACCTTCCCCATCATCTAGATTATCTATTGTATCGCCTGGAAACTCTAAATCATCTAAATCAGTTTCTTCTTCGAATTCTTCATCAAAGTCATCGGTATATTCTTCCTCATCTTCATCTTCTTCGATTACCGGTTCTTCTTCTTTATTAAGTTCATTGGTTGTTACATCTATTTCATTAATACTAAAGGCTTCGTTATCATCTTCATCTTCTTCAATATCTTTAAATTCAACAACATTGCCTTCATTATCTACGACTTGAACATCTAAAGCAAGAGCTTGGAATTCTTTAACTAAAACTCTAAAGCTTTCTGGAACACCTGCTTGGTCAATAATCTTACCTTTAACAAGGGATTCATAAACCTTTACACGGCCTGTGATATCATCGGCTTTAACAGTTAATATTTCTTGAAGAACGTGGCTAGCACCATAGGCATATAATGCCCAAACTTCCATTTCCCCAAATCTTTGGCCACCAAATTGAGCTTTACCACCTAAAGGTTGTTGAGTAACAAGCGAATAAGGTCCAGTCGCTCTAGCATGCAACTTATCATCAACCATGTGATGTAGTTTAACCATGTACATAACCCCAACATTGATTCTGTGGTCAAAAGCTTCACCTGTTCTACCATCATGTAAAACAACTTTACCATCAGGTTCCATGCCTGCTTCTTTCATTTCCTCAGAAATATCTTCCCAAGTTGCACTATCAAATACTGGTGTAGCATAATGAACACCTAATTTTTTACCAGCCATACCTAAATGTAATTCAAGAATTTGGCCAATGTTCATACGAGATGGAACACCTAATGGATTAAGCATTACATCCACAGGTTTACCATTTGGTAAGAATGGCATATCTTCTTCAGGTAAAACTAAAGATATAACCCCTTTATTACCATGTCGACCTGACATTTTGTCGCCCACTTGAATCTTACGCTTTTGAATGATATAAACTCTGATTATCTTAGAAACACCTGCAGGTAGTTCATCACTATTTTCCTTAGTGTAAACTTTAACATCATGAACAATACCTCCAGCTCCGTGTTCAACTCGAAGTGATGTATCTCTTACTTCCCGAGTTTTTTCACCAAATATAGCATGTAATAGTTTTTCTTCTGAAGTAAGTTCTTGAACTCCTTTTGGAGTTACCTTACCTACTAGAATATCACCATCTCTAACTTCAGTACCAATTCTAATTATACCATCTTTATCAAGATTTTTACGAGCATCTTCCCCAACATTAGGAATATCTCTAGTAATTTCTTCTGGACCTAGTTTAGTATCACGGCAATCAATATCATAATGTGATATATGAAGTGATGTATAAACATCATCTTTAACTAATCTTTCATTTAATATAACAGCATCTTCATAGTTATAACCTTCGAATGTCATGAAGGCAACAGTTAAGTTTTTACCAAGGGCAAGTTCACCCATATCCGTAGATGGACCATCAGCGATTACTTGACCACGTTTAACTTTGTCACCTGCTTTAACAATTGGGTGATGGTTAATACAGCTTGATGCATTACTTCTTTCATAATTTGCTAAATGATATGTATCAACGCCACCAACAGTTTTAACAACTATTTTTAAACCATCAGCATATTGAACAACCCCATCAGCTTTAGCAACGATTGTTGAACCTGAATCTCTAGCTGCGATATATTCAACTCCAGTACCTACGATTGGTGCTTCACAAGTAAGAAGTGGTACTGCTTGTCTTTGCATGTTAGCACCCATCAAAGTTCTATGAGCATCATCGAATTCCAAGAATGGAATACAACTTGTAGTTATTGCTACAACTTGACTTGGAGCAACATCGATATAATCGACTTTTTCTCTTTTAACATAAACAGTATCACCATTAAAGCGAGCTACAACTTCATCATCAATAATTTTATTGTTTTCATCAATCTTAACAGCTGCTTGACTAATAGCATGTCCTTTTTCTTCATCAGCAGTTAAATAACAAACTTCATCTGTTACAACGCCATCTTCAACTTTATGATACGGAGTCATTATAAAACCATAATCATTAATCTTAGCATATCCTGCTAAAGAAGTAATCAACCCGATATTTTGTCCTTCTGGTGATTCAATCGGACAAATACGACCATAGTGAGATGCATTAACGTCACGAACATCCATACCCGCACGTTCCCTTGATAAACCGCCAGGCCCTAGACTTGATAAACGTCTTTTATCAGTAAGTTCCGCAATTGGGTTAATTTGATCCATGAATTTTGACAATTGACTAGAACCAAAAAATTCTTTTAAAGCTGCCGTTACCGGTCTTATATTAATAAGCGTTTTTGGTGTTACAGTATCAAGTTCTTGGGTAGTCATTCTTTCACGAATAACTCTTTCCATTCTAGCCATACCAATTCTAAATTGATTTTGAATTAGTTCACCAACTTGACGAACACGACGATTTCCTAAGTTATCAATTTCATCATCAGAACCAATACCAAAATGTAAACCAATATAATAACTAAGTGATGCATAAACATCAGGAATAGTAAGTCTTCTTACATCTACACTTGGGTCGACCCCAATTATATTAATTGTCTTCTTTTCGTCTGTTGGGTCAACCACAGTAACAACTTGAATGCTCTTGTAATCATCTAATTCTTCATTAACCACAGCGTCTTTAACATTTAAACCATTTTCAAAATATGGTTTTAACTTTTCAAGTAAATCCTTAGTTAAAACATCACCTGCTTTAGCCAAAGTCTTCTTACCATCAATTAAGCTTTCTGCTAAAGTTAAACCTTCTAATCTATCTAATACATTTAATTTTTTATTAAATTTATAACGACCAACTTTAGCTAAGTCATAACGGAATCTGTCAAAGAATCTGGTAATAAGTTGGTTCTTTGATGAATCTAAAGTCGCAGGTTCTCCTGGTCTTAACTTTTCATATATTTCAAGTAAAGCTTCATCAGTGTTGGTTGTAGAATCTTTTTCTAAAGTATTTTTAATATACTCATTATCCCCAAACACACTTAAAATATCTTCATCACTAGATAAACCTAAAGCTCTTAAGAATGTTGTAACCGTAACTTTTCTTGTTCGGTCAATTCTAACATACAAAACATCCCTAGCATCAGTTTCATATTCTAGCCAAGTACCTTTATTGGGAATTAATTCTCCTCCAATAATATGTCTACCATTTTTATCTATTTCTTTTTTAAAATAAACACTCGGGCTACGAACTAACTGAGATACAATTACTCTTTCTGCCCCATTAATGATAAATGTTCCAGCATCTGTCATAAGAGGCATATCCCCTAGGAATATAGTTTGTTCTTTAACTTCACCTGTTTCATGAATAAACAAACGAGCCTCAACTTTTAAAGGAGATGCATAATTTACCATTCTTTCTTTTGCTTCCTTAATTGAATATCTTGGTTCATCAAAATAATAATCACCAAATTCTAAAGAAATATTACCAGTAAAGCTTTCAACTGGAAATAAATCATCAAATATTTCTTTAATACCTGATTTCAAGAATTCATCATATGATTTTTTTTGAACTTCCAACAAATCACTAAGTTCCAAAACATTTTTAGTTTTTGAAAAACTTCTTCTTTCACGATAGTCACCAAATTTTTTAACTTTATAAGCCACGATATCACCCCATACACAATTTTTTTAAGACTATTTTTATTTAAAAAATAAATACGCCACCAATTTAAAATTGTAAAGCCAAAACAATAATTTGTCAAGAAACTTTTGCTCTAAAGACATAAAAACCTTTACTTTTTGTTAAAATTTCAACATTATAAAGTAATTCAATAGCTTTTTTAGTCGATTTAGCACCTTGATCTTTATTTATGACAAACCACAGTTCGCCATTTTCCAAAAGATGATTTTTAGCTCCTTTCAATATTTCCAACACAGTTTCCTTACCAGCCCTAATCGGTGGATTAGTAATTATATATTCATATTTATTTTTTACACTTTCATAAAGATTACTTTCGTAAACTTTGCCTCTAACATCATTTAGTTTTATATTTCTCTCACATAAATGAACAGCTCTTTTATTTATATCAATTAATTCAACATCTAAATTTAATTCTTTTCCTGCGACTATTCCTAGAAAACCATAACCACAGCCAACATCTAAAAGCGTTCCACTGGTTACATCTTTATGATTATCTAAAAATGATTCTATCAATACTTTTGAAGCATAATCTATTTTATTCTTAGCAAAGACACCGTTATCACTCAAAAATTCAAATGATGTATCCTTATAATTATATGCAAGACTTCGTATCTCACTTTTTAAATTAGTATTATTTGTAAAATAATGTTCCAAAAGCCCTTCCCCTTTTCTCGCTATAAAATTATTATATAATAAAAACTTGCCCTTTGTCAATCAAAAATCGCAAGTTTTTTTAATAATTTTCTTAGCCACTTATTCAAGTGTTAAATTGCAAATATCACTATCCGCACCTACTTTAGAATTAACAACAATTCTTTTCCCATTCGCACAATCTAAAATATCAAATTTTTCTAATTTATATTTCTTAGCTATTTCTTTATCTTCCTCATCCTTATATATAGTGTATTCTTTATTACTTAGTAAATCATCAAATGAAAATCTATCATCAAGAAGTAAATAACTTAGTTCATAAATATTATCTTGGTCAAACTTTATATTAACAGAACTAATACCATAATAGTAATAATCTTTTTCTTTAACTAAATTAGTTAAATCTTTACTATCACTATTTATAACTTCAAAACTAAATGTTTCGTATAAATCATTTGCTACTAGTTTAGTATTAGTTAAAATTATCTTATCACCTTGGATACTTGATACTTTGCCAAAGACATCAATATAATCATATATTCTATATTTACTTAAATCTTCTTCAGTATTAACTATTAAAATATTATCTAAATTAAAACTAACATAACCATTTAACATATCATCAGTATGAGTAAACGAAGCAAGTTCTATACTATCATTACCAGAAATTTTACTTATCTTACCATGAATATGAACAAACTTATTATGATACTTTTTATAAGAAGACTCAGCATCTTGCATAAACATATTTATATCTATTGGATCAAGCAAAGCTTCATCACACATATAGTTTTTAACATAACCATAATCTAAGATTAAATCATCATCACAATCATATACCCGATAGAAAAAACTATTTAAAGTTCGCATTTTAGAACTACTTTCATAAGAAATACTAAATATAGGAATCCTTTTTAAAGTATAAAATAACAAGGTGTCTACCCCATAAGAAAATACTAGCAATAATAAAGGTAAAAGTATTATATAAAAAATACTTCTTTTTCTTTTTAAAACTAAACTTACAATAATTAAAATAACACCTAAGATTAAACTTATTATTCTAAATATCCCATATGTATTTATTAAAAATGGTAATAACATTAAAGAAATGCCAAAACCTAGTAATGTAATGTGTCTTTTTTTCACCTTAACCTCACCTCTATTTATATTATATCTTATTTTAGGCAGAAAAAAAAGTTGAATTTAATCAACTTTTCACATTTTTACTAATTTAAAGCGTCTTTTAATTTGCTTCCAGCTTTAAATGAAGCAACTGTCTTAGCAGGAATTTTAATAGATTGTTTAGTAAGTGGATTAAATCCTTCTCTAGCAGCTCTAGTTTTAGCACTAAATGTACCAAATCCAACTAAAGTAACCTTTCCATCTTTCTTTAAGCCAGTTGTAATACCTGCGATTGTAGCATCAAGAGCACGAGCAGCATCAGCTTTAGTAAGTCCAGCTTCTTTTGCAATTAATTCTACTAATTCTGTTTTAGACATCTAAATTACCTCCCATTATCTAAAATTTTTGTAGGAACATTGTCCTTACATATTAAGCCTACCAAAAAAACAGCATAAAATCAATAATAAATTGAAATATTTTTACTATTTTTATGAATTTTTTTGCATTTTTACAGCATTTTGACGATTTAAGGTATAAACGGGTGCCTTAAATGACCTTTTGGAGTTCTTTCTAAATAATGAACCTTACACTTAATCTTGGGCTTAATATATATTACATCTTTCTCTTTTACCTCTAAGATAGGTTTAATTTTTTCTGTATTAATTACCATGCTTGCTAATTTCCGTTTCTTACCAATACTCACCTTTCCCACATAATAAAGTTTTTCTTTATCCATTTTAGCAAGTAACAGACTTATTACATAACTATTACTTTTATTTATATAACCAATCACCATAAGCTCATCTACCTGGTAATTCTTTATTTTAAGCCAGTCATTACTTCTTTCATTTATTTGATACGTACTATTAACTTTCTTAGCTACAATGCCTTCCATAGACATTTTCTTTATTACATCAAATAACTTAGTACCTTTAGATAGAATATACTTACTTTTAACAAATGCATCAGTATCAATATATTTATCTAGAATCTCTTTTCTTTTAAGTAGTTCTAAATTTATAAGATCTTTATTTTCATAAAGAATATCAAAACAAACAAACAATACCGGGTCAGTCTTACTTATATAAAGAATAGTTTTCTTATTCTTTAGATGAATTCTTTTTTGAAGTTTAGAAAAAGACACCTTACTATTATCAAACATGATAATCTCACCATCAAATATTACATCACCCTTTACATATTTATTTAGATTATGAAGCTCAGGGAACATATCTGTGATATCTACACCATATCTATTCTTTATAACAACACCGTCTTTACTTATATATAGTAGACTCCTTATTCCATCATATTTTATTTCAAATAAATACTCATCACTATCAAAAGGCTCATTTACCTCACCAAGAAGCATTGGCGTAAACTTAGTATTCCAAAGACTCATTGTTTCTCCTTTAGACTTTTTTCTAAAGCCTTCATCAAATCATTAATTTGTTTCTTATTATTTTTCTTAAATGTAGTTACCTTTTTACCACTTAATTTACTATCTATTGCTTTTTTAATATTATTTTGATATTCATCCTTATATTTAGAGGGTTCAAACTTACCTTCCATGCTTTCAACTAATTTAATAGCTAAATCTAACTCTTTATTAGTTATTTTACAGCTCATTTCTATACTAGGTAAATTCACTTCTTCCTCAAAATACAAAGTAATAAGTATTATACCTTTATTAGTAAGCTTTAATATTCCATAGTAAAATTTATAACCTATGACAGTTTTAACAAGGGCAACTCTTTTTGTTTTCTTTAAAGCTTCATAGAAAAGACTATAGGCTTTAGTGCTTTTCAAAGTACCTAAGAAATAACTCTTTTCATAATACCATGAAGGTATATCACCCTCTTTTATAAAAGATATAACCTCTATTTCTTCATCCCACTTAGGTTTTAAATTATCTAACTCTTGTTTAGTAAATACTAAGTAATTATCTTTTTCAAACTGATATCCCTTTACTATATCTGTCTCTTTTAAATCTTTTTTACAATGAGGACAATATTTAATGTATTTAACTCTTTCTAAACACTTTTTATGTAACTGATTAAAAGATGTATCATTATTTTTTATTATAGGATTCATTATCACAGGAATATTTACTAAAGCAAAAGAGATACTACCATGTTTATTTGCCATAGACATCACCATATTTAGTATCTCACTATTAGTAAAATTTATACTTATATTTTCCTAATTAACTTTTACTTGTTCACTTTCTTTCCTCTTTCGAAGTATAACATAAAACGATTGAGATTAATACATCTCAATCGTTTCTATATCATCTTTAGCACCTAGTTTTTCTAAATCAACACTATTAATAGAGTCAAATCTTTTAGAAATCTTTTCACTAGTTGTATGAAGTTCATCAATACTTTGATTTACAGTTTTAACACTTCTAGCAAGTTTATCCCAACGGTCTTTATACCTTGAAAATTCAACGCTTAATTTATTTAATTCTTCATGAATTACTTTAGCGTATTTATCTCTTTCCATATTTTTAAGTATCATACTTATAATAGATAAAGTACTTATCAAAGTCGTAGGCCCAGCAATCCAAACCTTTTTGCTATAGGCATAATTTAAAAGTTCAGCATGATAAGCATTTATTTCTGCAAATAAAGCTTCAGCAGGCAAGAACATAATAGCCTCATCAGTTGTTTCCCCTGGTAAAATATACTTACTACTTATATCATTAATATGTTTTTTTACATCTTGAACAAATAACTTTTCGTGATATTCTCTTTCTTCTTTAGTTTTACTTCTATCAGTCATTCTTTGATAGTTTTCCAAAGGAAACTTAGAGTCAATGGCAATAGTCCCAAGTGGCGCTGGAGCATAAAGTATTGCATCAGCTATAGAACCATTTGATAGCTTAACTTGGGTTTTATATATACCATTTTTATTACTTCCAAAAGCATTATTTAAAATATATTCAAGATTCACTTCCCCAAAAGTACCCCTAGTTTTCTTATCTGTTAAAACACTTTGAAGAGACACTATTTCTCCGTTTAAACTATCTATCTTCTTTTGAGCTTCATCTATTTTATTTAGCCTTTCTAAGACATTCATAAAAGTTTTGTTACTCTTTTCAAAATTTTGGTCAAGTCTTTCGTTTACCTTATCATTAATCGAAGTAAGTTTCTTTTCGATTTTTTCATTTAAAACTTCAAAATCATGAGTAAGCACTTTAGAAAAACTAAACTTAAAATCACCGATTTCCTTATTTATATTAGCTTCGAAATGCCCAAGTCTTTCTGTCATATCATTATTATTATTTTTTCTTAAAATAAGAACTAGTAATAAAACAATTATAAAACCAAGCATTCCTATAATTACATATTCCATATATCCTCCTTATAGATATTTATTTCTTATTTTTGCCCTTTGTTCACTAGTAATTCTACCCTCATTATAAGCATTATTACAATCACTAATTAAATCTTCTTCATAATAACCAACTTGTAAACTGTCATCTGGTATTTCACCTCCTTAATCTTCAAAGAAAACTTCATACCATTTAATAAAGGTGTATATTGTCCATATCTTACGATAGTTATCTTTCTTACCATTTATATGGTCATCAAACATCTTATTTATTATTTTAACATTAAAATATTTTTTTGCAATACTATTATTTAAAGTTTTTTCTACTTCTTCTTTGAAGTCTCCTTCTTTAATCCATTCCCGAACTGGGACCGGAAAGCCTAGTTTTTTCTTTTTATAAGCTTCAGTAGGTATCACTTCCTTCGCTGCTTCTCTTAAAGCAACTTTAGTATTTTCTTTAGTAACCTTGTAATCAAAAGGTAAGGAAGAAGCTACTCTAAATACTTCTTTATCAATAAATGGAACTCTGCCTTCGATAGAAGATGCCATAGTCATACGGTCAGCCTTAAGCAATATATCTTTCATAAGCCAAAAATTAATATCAATAGCTTGCATCTTATCTATGTTACTATAATTTTTAAATTCATCATAAACAGATTTAGTTACATCTATTGCTTTTAAATTGTAATTTTTCATTAAAACTTTCTTGGCCATCTTATATGAAAAGTTGCGATTAACTCCGATATAGCTATCTTCAATTCTTTCTCCTCTTCTAACAAGAAAGTTAAAACCTCTGCCTTCTGGGAATATACTTGCTACTTTACCAATAAAATGTCTTATTGGAAATGGAATCTTATTATAAAATTTATAATCTACTTCTTCCCGATAATAGTTGTAGCCACCAAAGAATTCATCAGCGCCTTCGCCAGATAAAACAACCTTTAAATCTTGGCTAGCAATCTTGGCTACAAAATATAAAGATATTGCCGCAGGGTCACTTGTTGGTTCATCTAAATGATACATTATTTTGCTTATATTTTTTAGATATTCATCCTTAGTTATTGTTTTACTTACATTCTTTATACCTAATTTTTTTGCTAAATCTTTGGCAAACATGGTTTCATCATATTTTTTATTTTCATAACCTACGGTATATGTTTTATCAGGCTTAGCTAAAGACACTATATAAGAAGAATCTATTCCACTTGATAAAAAGGAACCTACCTCAACATCAGCAATTAAATGTTTATTTACACTATCTTTCATTACCTCAGAGATGTTTTGAACAGCTTTATCAAAAGACATATCCTTTTCTTTAAAATCAAGTTTATAGTATTTATTTATTTTTATATCATTATCTTTATATAATAAAGATGAGCCGGCATCTAAGCGATGTACTCCTTTGAAAAAGGTTTCATTCGTGGGAACAAAGCTAAATTCAAGGTAAGTCTCAAGTATTTCTTCATTAAATACTTTGTCAAAATCAGGTACATCTAGGAATGCTTTGATTTCTGAGGCGAACATAAAGGTTTCATTCATCTTAGCATAGTAAAGAGGTTTAATACCAAAGTTATCACGAGCTAGAAAGACTTCACTTCTATTTTTATCATAGATAGCAAAGGCAAACATCCCTCTTAAATGTTTTGGTAAATCCGTGTGCCATGCCTCATAACCATGAACAAGAACTTCAGTATCACTTTTGGTTTTAAATTTGTGACCTAGTTTTGTTAGTTCTTTTTTTAAGTCTTGATAGTTATATATTTCCCCATTGAAAACTACGGCTACCGAAGAATCTTCATTAAACATAGGTTGATCACCCGTAGATAAGTCAATGATAGAAAGTCTACGGTGCCCTAGAGCAACATCACCATCGATAAAATAACCCTCGCCATCAGGACCACGATGTTTAATTCGCTCATTCATTAATCTTATTGTTTTTTCTTTTTCACCTTTAGTAACGAGTCCAACTATACCGCACATTAAAATACACCTTCAACTTTCTTATAATAATCATTTGTAATAATATTTTTACTCATATTCATTCTACTTCCCACCAAATTATTCATATAAATTATATAATCATTACTTACCTCTTCACCAGATGAAACAAACTTACCACTTGAAGCAAAATACGTTCCTTTATCACTTACCCAACTGCGATTTCCAAATATAGCTAGGCCCGGTTCGGTACTCAAAATATCTTTACCTATGATAAGTCTTGAATCATATTTTACCCCAAATAAGTTATAGAGTGTAGGCAAAACATCTATCTGACTTCCAACTTTATCAACCTCAATTGTATCCATTTTATTATTCCACAAGATAAAGTTACTTTTATTTACTTCAACTACACTATCTTTTTGGTATGTAGCTATTTCATTAACTTCATCAATACTTAAATAATAAGGATAATGATCACCTACTAAAGCTATGACTGTATCATCTAGCTTGCCAGATTCTTCTAACTTTTCTATTAAAGCCTCAAGTGCCCTATCAAGTTCTATTTGAGCCGCAAGATACGCTAATGGACCTTCGCTATAGTTTAAGTCTTTTACTTCATCCTTATGTTTACTAGACATCGAATTTGCCGAAAAAGTATAACCACCATGACCACTTACAGTAGCGTAATAAACAAAGAAAGGTTTACTGCTATTTATATAATCACCAAATGTTGCATTAATCATTTCGACATCACTTTCCGGCCATCTTTTACAATTAATTTCTTTTTCAAGCCCGTTGTAGCAACCTTTAAAGTTATCAAACCCAAGAGCCTTCAAATATTTATATCTATTTTGAAAATAAATACTATGGTCATGATAAGCAAAAGTACTATAATCTAAGGCTTTAAAACTCTTTGCAATACCAAAAGGAAAAGAGTTAGTTCCCGCTTTCCACGGTGTCACAAAACCCGATGCCGCAACTAAGCCCGTAAGTTCTTGAAATTCTCCCCCAATTGTACTTGATATAGTGGGAGTATAAAAATTATTAAATTTAAACCCATGATTAACAAGCTTATATAACGTTGGAGTCAAATCCTCTCTTACAGCAATTTCATTAAAACTTTCGGCCATAAACAAGATTAAATTCTTGCCTTCAAAATATTTTGTATATTCATTTTGTTTAGTGCCAGTTTCATTTTTAAAATATTCATGCATACTTTTTATAGTTTTATTTTCTTCATTGCTTATAAGAGCATCAAAATCGATATCTAAGTTGTTGTAGTCATACAAGATTTCTAACTGGTTATCTTCAGCATCACCCTTATCATCACCATCCCCTGGCTTAACTATAACATCAATTTGTTCATCAAAACCAAAGGCAAGCCGATATGTATCAATCAAAAGAGTATTTAAAACTCCAAAAGTTTTTATGTTTAAATCGACATTATTAACATCATAATAAAGTTTATACGGCGAATTTATCTTATCTTTATCAAGTTGTAAGAATAAATAAAAACTAGCTATACTTAGGAAAAACAAACTTCCTTTTATAAAAACAATATTTTTCTTTTCTTTTTCAATAAAGATAACTTTATTAAATATAGCAAATAAAATAAATGGTAAAAACATAAGAATAATACCCAAGACATTTCTTAAAACTAAATCTACGCCATCACTAGCAAAAGAGAATACTTGCCCCGATGCTCCGAGTAAACCAAAATCAAAATAAAAACTAAACATCTTAAAAACACATAACTGAACACTATAGATAAATCCAAGTAAAAACAAATTCACTAAAAATATTACTTTATTTGTAACTCTATTAAAGACTCTTCCTAAGATATCAAAAAATAAACTAAGAGAAAAATTAAATAAAAGAACATAAATAAAATTCTTACTTAATATTGTATTTCCTAGTAAAAGTCGAAATGTTACTTCCATATATAATAATATAATAAAGACAATTATACCTAAATAAAACTTTCTTACTCTATATTTCATAATTAAAATACCTCTGTAATAAATATTATACCACCAAAACCTAAATTTATATATGAGATTATACATAATTTGACATATAATAAGTAAATATCTTTAAAATATATAAGCAACTCTTATAAGCAGAAATTTAACAAACGCTTTAATATATGTTATTACGTAAGATTGGAATCTATTGTTTTCTTTAACTACCCTTATTTACACTTTTCATCCATAAATAAGGGTATATTAATTAAGTTTGTTCTATCATCTGAAGTAGTAACTTTTACTTCAAGATATAATACTTCTTTTTTATAATTCATACAAATATACTTGCTATATTTAGCATCAAATGTTTTACCAGTCAAAAACTTATCTAATAAAATTAGAGTGTTATCATTATATTCATAAAAGGTTATTTCATTAATTAAATTATCATCTTTTTCAAACAAGGTTGCTCTTATTGTTTTATATTTAGTTATATCAAAAGACTCGCAATAAGTTATATTTTTTATATTATAGTTCTTATTTTCTTCATCATAATAAATATTACCATATATTGAATATTTACTACATAATTCATCTTTACTAGTTATTACATTATTTTTCTTTATACTAATAAGCACCATAGATAAAATAAGTAAAACTAATATAACAAGGCAAGCTATAATAGTTATTCTCCTTTTCATTTTATCACTATCCTTTGATATAACTAATTATAACATACAAAAAGAAAAACTACCATAAGGGTAGTTAAATTTCTTTAGTTTTCCAAATAATTTTCATCAACATTTTCAATAATTTCATCGACAGTTTCTTCATCTATGATTTCATCATAGTCATCGTAGTCATCTTCAACACTTATTTTTACCTTGGCATCCCCGACAATTTCCACACCCATTTCTTTTTCAACGTCAAGAAGAACATTACCATCTTCTATTTTAACATTAGCAACAGTAGGTTGTTTTAAACATCTAACTATTATTTCACTAGCCCCGTCTAAATTGCTATCCGCTCTAAGAGGTACATTTAAATTATCAGAGTAACTAAATCTTTTAGTGGTTACGGCAGTCTTTTTATCTGCATCAAAAGAATACCAAACATTAATATCAAAGTTACCATTTACCACAACACTTCCATTTTTACCCTTTGTGCCACTAAAAGTGTGGTTTATTACCCAGCATCCCAAGACAGTATTAGGTATTTCTTCAGGTGTTAAAGTAAATGAACTAGTATTTGTTTTCTTTGCCTTGCCTATCACGGCTTTTGTAACTATTTCTTTAAAACTAGACAAATTAATCACGCTCCTAATTAAGTATATGCATTCTCTTTACAAAAGTACACAAGATTTGATATACTTAGATTGGTGATAAAATGAAAGATGATTGTTTATTTTGTAAAATCGTAAGAAAGGAAGTAGAATCTAAAATATTATATGAAGATGATGATATATTAGTTATGCTTGATGCATTTCCTGATACTGATGGGCATACTTTAGTTATTCCTAAAAAACACTATGAAGATATTTATGAAGTACCTAATGAAGTTTTAGTTAAAATGTTTAATGTAGCAAGAAAAGAAGTAAAAAATATAATGTTTAAACTAGATAAAAGTGCTTTAACTCTTTTATTTAATTATGGTGATGCGCAAAAGATTAAGCATATTCACTTGCATTTACTTCCTGATTTTATGCATAAAGTACATAATTTAGATAAAGATGAAGTATATAATATACTAAAGGGTTAGATATGGCAAGAAGAAAGAAAAGATTAAAAAAGAAAGTTATTAGATTATTCTTAAGTATAATATTAATAGGTTTAATTGCTTACCTATGTTACAATGGTTATAATTATTTTAGCAGAGGAACAAATGAAAGTGGAAACACAATAAAAAATAACACTAATAAAGAAAAAGAACCTCAAG
This sequence comes from Agathobacter sp., assembly GCA_963628465.1. Lineage (GTDB taxonomy): Bacteria > Bacillota_I > Bacilli_A > RF39 > UBA660 > Onthocola_B. The sequence continues at coordinate 24,938 of CAVGEW010000014.1, forward strand.
AAAAGGTATATAAATTAAAGCTATTAGCAACAGGTGATGGCCTTATTCATAGCGTTATTTACCGAAGTTATTATAAAAATGGAGTTTATGATTTCACCGATTCAGTTAAGTATGTAAAAGATATTGTTAAAGATTATGACATAGCTTATTATAATCAAGAAACACCTACAGGAGATGATTCAATTGCTTATTCAGGATACCCAATGTTTTATACTCCAAGTGCTTATGTAGATGCTATGAGAGATGCTGGTTTTAACACCGTTTCCCTTGCCTCAAACCATTCATTAGATAAGGGTGAAAAAGGTATCTTAAATACTTTGAAATATTTTAAATCAACTGATACCCTTTATAGTGGTATGAATGAATCTGATGAAGATAGAAATAACTATATAATTAAAGAAAAGAATAATATAACCTATACGATGCTATCATATACTACGATTACAAATGGTTTAAGCACCCCAAGTGGCAAAAGTTATTTACTTAATATCTATGATAAAGATGTAGTAAAAAAAGATATCGAGGCTCTTCGGGATAAGGTTGACGTTTTAATAGTTGCTATGCACTGGGGGGTTGAATATATTGATATGCCTAACGAAGAAGAAACACAAATCGCCGAGTATCTAGCTAGCCTAGGTGTAGATATTGTAATTGGTAACCATCCTCACATTCTTCAACCTATCACAAAGATTAACGATACCATTGTTATGTACTCTCTTGGTAATTTTATATCTAACCAATACGGAGGCACAAATGGCGACTGGAACAAACTCATAGGTTTTATGGCAACCCTTGACATAACAAAAACCATTACAAAAGAAAAAGAAGTCAAAATGACTTTTGATAATCTAGGTGGAGAGTTAATATTTACTAAATACGAAGGAAATCCTGTTACAACTGCGGTTCATACTGGACATACTGTTATTCCTTTTAGTATGATGAAAGATGATACATACCTAAAAGATTATGAAAGACTTTATAATAAATACACAAATGTTTTAACAGCCATGGGAGAAAATTTAAATATTGCCCCACTCGGTTCAAGATAAGAGTTACTTTAAAAAGTAACTCTTTTTAAATAAAAAATGACTATCTCTAGTCATTAAAATGTTATCATAACAAAAATATATATTATAAGTAATATAGTACTTACAATCGATATCTTAGTTACATTTACATTATTATCTTTCATAAAACAATTTTACCAAGTATCTAAACTAGATTCAATACCATTTAAAAGAATTATACATCTTTTTGACACTTTGGGCAGTAATATGTACTTCTTCCCCCAAGTTTTATTTTCTTAATAAAAGTCCCACACACTTTACAAGACTCACCTTCTCTTTTATGAACCATTAAGTATTGTTGGAAATGACCTGTAACCCCTAAAGAAGAAGTATAACTTTTAATCGTAGTACCTCCCTTTTTTATTGCATCATCTATTATTTTCTTTGATGATTTTACAATACTATCACATTCTTTTAAAGTAATATCTACGCCCAACTTACTTGGATTAATCCTAGATGCAAACAATACTTCATTAGCGTAGATATTACCTAGACCACTTATTATAGTTTGGTCTAGTAAAAGAGTTTTGATAGGCACTTTTTTATTATGTATTTTATTATAAATATACTCTTTATTTAGTTTATCACTATTAGCTTCAATACCTTGTTTACTTATAGCTTCAACCTTTTGAATATCACACTTCTTAACTAAGTTCATTCGGCCAAATTTTCTAGTATCATGATATCTTAAATCTGTCTCATCTTCAAAACATATAATAATATGTTCATGCTTTTCTATAGGGTCAGTGTGACTTTTAACAAAATATTTACCTTCCATTCTTAAATGACTTAGTAAGTAATAACTACTAGTATCAAACATAAGCCATTTACCAATTCTATCTATGTCCTTAAATGAACTGCCAATTAAGTTTTTCTTAAATTCCTCTATATCACTTTCAATAATCTTTGGATATATAATATTTACATCAATAATTTTTTTGTTTAGAACTAACTGTTTAAGAGTATTTCTAACAGTTTCTACTTCCGCAATTTCTGGCATAACTACCTCATTTAGCTTCATACCAGTTTGAGCCAGTATCTATTTCGACTTTTAATGGTACATCTAATTTACAAGCATTTTCCATTTCTTCTTTAACTATCTTCTTTATTTGTTCTAATTCACTATTTTTACAATCTATTATTATTTCATCATGAACTTGAAGAAGAATCTTACTTGTTATTTTTTCTTTTTTAAATCTATTATAAACATTAATCATAGCTATTTTCATAATATCCGCACTAGTTCCTTGAATAGGCGTATTCATGGCCATTCGCTCACCCATTTGTCTTATTAAATAGTTTGGATTATTTACTTCATCTATTTTTCTTCTTCTACCAAAAAGGGTTGTTACTTCACCAGATTCTTTGGCTTCTTCAATCTTTTTATCTGTATATGCTTTAACTTCAGGGTAAAGCAAGTGAAATTTATCAATATATTCTTCAGCTTCTTTTCGAGAAATATGTAAGTTTTCCCCGAGACCAAAGCCACTTATACCATATATTATTCCAAATATTACCGCTTTAGCACATCTTCGCATTTGTTTTGTTACTGCCTCATCTGGTACATTAAATACTTCACTTGCAACATGGGTATGAATATCTTCATCATTATTGAAAGCTTCGATTAAACCTTGACACTTTGATAAAGATGCCATAACCCTTAGTTCAACTTGGCTATAATCACTACTTAAAAAGACATCATTTTGAGGCACAAAAGCTTTTCTTATTTTTCGACTTAATTCTTCTCGAATCGGAATATTTTGTAAATTAGGTTCAGTTGACGAAAGTCTTCCTGTCCTAGTTAATGTTTGTTTATAAATAGTGTGAATCTTACCATCAGGCATTATATAATTAGTTAAGCCTTCGATATAAGTACTCTTAAGCTTAGTTAAATTACGGTATTCAAGTATCTTTTCAATAATTGGATGCTTATCAATTAATTTTTCTAAAACTTTAACATCTGTCTTATAACCAGTTTTATTTTTCTTTCCCTTACCTATTTCTAATCTTTCAAAGAGAATTTCTCCAAGCTGTTTAGGACTAGATATATTAAATTCAATACCTGCGAGATTATATATTTCCTTTGTTAAAAGCTCTATTTTAACTTCAAGTTCTAAAGCCATTTCTTTTAAAATGTCTTCTTTACAAATAATACCTGTACATTCCATATCAACAAGAACTTTAACTAAAGGCATTTCAATATTATTATATAACCAAAGAGAGTTTTTTTCCTCAAGAAGCCTTTTATATTCATCACTATAGTCATAAATAAATCTACTTCTTTTACAAGCTTCTACTTCTATTTCTTTATAACCATCTTTTTTCATGTCTTCGAAATATAATATATTTGCTTCTTTTTGATTAGCAAGATACGCTAAATCATCTTTAATATTTAAATTTAAAAGATAAGCCTCTATCATTAAATCATCTATATAATTTATATCTATCTTAGTACTGCATAATACTTTCTTAGCATCATACCCTATTACATCAAGATTCTTTATTTTAGATAAAACACTCATTACATCTTTTCCCTGAACATAAAAATTACCAAAACTATCAGATATACCCATTCCAAGAATATTAGCTTTATGATAGTTTTCATTATCAAAGATTACTTCAATAGCTATCTTACCTGATAAATCAACATCATCTTCGTTAGATATAGTTTTATACTCTAAAGGTTTTTCTTCCTTTCTAACTTCCATATTCTTTAAAAATGAGAAAAACTCTAGTTCTTTAAATAAATCAATTAATTCACTTGTTATATTGCGTTCATATTTTAAATCTTCAAGCTTTATATTAAGAGGTACATCCCTATATATCGTAGCTATTTTCTTACTTATAAAAGCCATTTCCTTGTCATTTTCTAACTTTTCCTTGGTTTTACCCTTAATATTATCTAGGTTCTCATAGAGGCTTTCTAAGCTTTCATATTCTTGCAAGAGTTTTAAAGCTGTTTTTTCCCCAATTCCTTTTACTCCAGGGATATTATCAGATGAATCTCCCATCAAAGCTTTTAAATCAATCATCCGTATAGGTTTTATACCATAGTCTCTTACAAAGGCATCATAATCGTATCTTATATAGCCTTGTTGTTTTAAAAGTTTGACTTCAGTTTCATTACTTATTAACTGAAGTAAATCTTTATCACTTGACACAATTAAAGAAGCAAAGTCTTTATCTTCTTCAGTCATTTTAACAATCGTACCAACAATATCATCAGCTTCATAAGGGGCAAGTTCAAAATGTTTAATTCCCATTTTGTCTAAGATTTCTCTTGCAACAGGCATTTGAAGTTTTAACTCCTCTGGAGTTTCCACTCTTCCTTCTTTATAAAAGTCATATTCTTCTTTTCGGAAATTTTTACCTATATCAAAAGCAACAGCCATATAACTAGGTTTTTCTTCCTCAATAATTTTATGCATCATAGAAACAAAACCAAATAAAGCATTCGTAGGCATGCCTTTAGAGTTTTTCATCATGTTACCGGTATAAGCGGTAGCATAATAACTACGAAACATTAAGTTATTACCATCTATTAAAATTAATTTTTTTACCATGTTAATCACCTCAATTTATAATACTATTTTTACTATATAAACAGCCGCAGTAATCTTGCCGATATAAATTATATTTTTTAGCTAGTTCTATACTTTTTTTATAACCATCTTTTTTCTTAAAATCACTAAACAAATACTTTACATCATATTTATCAGCTATAATTCCTCCGAGAGTATTTATTTGCTTGCTGTTTTTGTGAGGGCTTACCGTAAGGGTTGTCCCAAAATACTCAAAACCTAAAGCTTTAGCTTTTATGGCTGTATATTCAAGTCTTAATCGAAAACAAACTGGGCAACGAGCCATTCCTTCTTTTTCATTTTCAAGACCTTTTACTTTTTGATGAAATACTTCATTTTCATAATCACAATCTAAGAACTTTATATTATCATGTTTAAACTCTTCAATAAATCTTATTTGTTCACCTTTTCTTTTTAAATATTCTTCATAAGGCTCAATGTTTGGATTATAATAAAGAACTGTGATATCAAAATATGGGGCAAGATATGATAAAACTTCTGTGGAACAAGGTCCACAACAACTATGAAGAAGAAGACTTGGCCTGTGATCTAAATTACTTATTAACTCATCAAGAATCTTTTGATAGTTCATCTTGCTCACCTTCCTTTGCTTTAATAAAATCAAATGTTTGGAAAATAATTCCATTACTACCTGAACTATCTAAATTAAGCACACCCTTGGCATTGTCATCAAGAGTCGCATATATTTCTTCATATTTATTTAGATTATCTATATTAGCTAAGTTAATATAAACATAATTACCATCATTCATTCTAAGTAAAAATCTATTTTTATCAATAACTTGCTCTTCTTTCATATCAGGTGAATACTCTATTTCACTTACTTTATACAAAATATCTTTATCAATATTTTTAAGTTTCTTTATAAGATTCTTTTCAATATCACTAGGAACATAGTTTACCAAAGTAGGAATACCGAGTAGATTTATATTTTGGGTTATATTTCCATTTTCTAAAACATAAGTATTATCAAGAGTTTTGAAATATAAAGGTGCTGTTTCCTCAACAGATATCTCTACCCTCCCAGTTAAGTGCCTAGTTACATCTACATCACAAATCATTGGTAAACTCAAAACATTTTTTTGTACGCCTTTAACACTTAAAGCAAAAAACTTTGTTTTATCCGTTATTAAAGATGCACTGATTATTTCTTTATCACTAACAAAATTATTACCCTCAACAATAACAATTTTCACAGGTAAATTAAAACAATAATAAAAAGTCATTATAAGTAAATATAATGTTAAAATGACTACCAAAAGACCTTTTTTATTAAGTTTTTTCTTAACCTTTTTTTCCACTTCTATCACCACTTTACTATTTTTTGTTCAAGTTCTAATTCTACCCCTTTTTCTTTTTTTACTTTTTCTTTAATTATTTCAATCAACTCTATTATATCACTAGATGTAGCGTTTGCAAAGTTTATAATAAAGTTTGCATGTTTTTCGCTAACCTTTGCTCCGCCACACTTTAAACCTTTAAGACCACATTCATCAATTAGTTTTCCCGCCGATAAGCCATCAGGATTTTTAAAAACTGAACCAGCATTTGGATACTCTAGAGGTTGAGTATTTTTTCTTTTTTCTAAGTTTTTTTTAATTAAATCCCAAGCTTCGTTAGAATTTGATTTAACTAAATTAAATGTAGCACCAACGATTATATCATCATCTCTAAAGTCAGCAAAGCGATACTTATGTTTTATATCTTTTGCCATTATAGTATTTAGGCAATTATTTCGATATATTGTAACGCTTTCTAAATAATCAAATATTTCAACTCCATTAGCCCCAGCATTACCAAGAATAGCTCCCCCAATAGTCCCCGGGATGCCGTATAAATTAGCAAAATTTGTATAGCCAGCATCAAGAATATTTTTTATAAAAGCATTCAAACTAAGCCCCGCACCAACATAAGCCTTCTCATCTTTTATATTAAGATAATCTATTAATAATCTAATGATAACCCCCGAAAAATGAGTACTTGGAAGAATTACATTAGACCCTCCGCCCAACACAAAATACCTCGTATTTGTTTGATTTAATTCATCCAATAAACTTATAAGTTCATCTAAACTTTTAACCTCATAGATATTATCCGCAGATGTATCTATTCGATATGTATTATATTTTTTCAAGCTTTTCATTTCAACATTTCCTTTATTTCATCATATATAATAGCGCCCGCACTTTTTACATTTAATTTTTCTAAGTTTTTTTTCATTTCTATATAATTTTTATCATTGTAAACAAGACCATTAATCATATTTCTTATTTCTTTTGGTTCTAAATCTTTTTCTAGAATGAGCTTAGCAACACCCAAATTTACTAAATCTAGGGCATTAAAGTATTGGTGATTATTTGCAACATAAGGACTTGGAATTAAAATACTTGGTAACCTCAATGCTGTAATCTCCGCGATAGTCGATGCCCCTGCCCTTGATATAACTAAATAAGCATCTTTCATAATACTAGCTAAATTGTTATAAAAAGGAACTACCTTCACATTGCTAGGAAGCTTAACATCTTGACAAAACTCATCATAATAAGCTTTACCTGTGATATATAAAACCTTATAATCTTCATTACCAATATTACTTAAAAATACTTTAAACTTATCATTAAAGGTGCTACTACCTAAAGAACCTGCAACAATAATAATAAGTTTATCACTAGCTTTAAAACCTAAGCTCGTTTTTGATACTGCCTTAACACTTAAAGCATTCTCCCCACATGGATTACCTGTATAAACAACCTTTTTACAAGTTTTAAAATATTTTTCACTTGATTTAAAAGATATACCTACAAGATTTGCTTTCTTAGATAATATAATATTTGCCTTACCAGGAATACTATTTTGTTCATGTAAAAAAGTTTTAATACCTAATTTTTGGGCAGCCCTAATAACAGGATAAGTACAATATCCTCCGCAGCCAATCACAATATCCGGTTTAAATTCTTTCATAACATCAAGACACTTGTTATAAGCTTTTTTAATTAAAAAGATATTTTTTAAATCTCTGCCTATATCAGTTTTACTAAACCCATAAATCTCTAAAGGTACATACTTAATACCATACTCAGGCACAATATCTTTTTCCATTCTATTGTGAGTACCTATATATAAAACCTCAATATCTTTTTCCTTTTCTTGAAACTTTTTTATTATAGCTAGAGCTGGATAAATATGACCTCCAGTACCTCCGGCTGATACAATTATTTTCATAAGTTGCCTCCCTAATACAATTATACACTAAAATAAGCTTTTTTTATAACTTATTTTGCAAGTTTTATATCATCTACTATATACTTTACATCTTTTTTTAATATTTCTGTGCCATATATTATTACTTCAATGCCTCTTTTTTCAAAAGATTCAATTACTTTACTTGATGCAACAAAACCATATAAACAGATAAAATCCAATTTATAATTAGCATCACTATTTAAAACATAATTAAGAGCACCAAACTTATATTTATCAGATATATCTTTTAAATCATTTATTACTTTAGTATTAAAACTCATTATGTAATAACACCTATCATATTTATTTAAAAGATGAAGTAATCTTTTCTTATCTATTTTTGTATCTTTTATTTCCAAAAGCAATATTTTATTGGTATTTATTTTAAGTAAATCTTCTAGTAAAGAAACATTATCCATATCTTTAAAATAAGTATTACTAACTAAAGAACCTTTATATAAAAAATTGTGATATATAATAATTTTCTTATCTTTTGTAGTTCTTATATCACATTCTACTCCTATGTACTTATCACTATTAAGGCCACCCCATAAAGCTTCATAAGAATTATCTTTTATTGTCTTATTCCACAAACCTCGATGGGCAATTAAATTCAAAAAAAACACCTCTATAAATTATACTAAAGATGTTTTAATTATATGAAAATATAAAAATCTATATAAAAAAAGCGCATACTTATGCTTCGTATACGCTTACCTTTTTTCTATTTTTGCCAAGTCTTTCGTATCTTACAACACCCGTTACTTTAGCAAATAATGTATCATCTTTTCCAATTCCAACATTTGTTCCTGGATAAATTCTTGTTCCTCTTTGACGATAAAGAATTGAACCAGCACTTACAGTTTGACCATCTGCAGCTTTAGCACCAAGTCTACGACCTGCGGAATCTCTACCGTTTTTAGTTGAACCTTGAGCTTTAACATGCGCAAATAATTGGATATTTAACTTTAGAAAATTCATTTTATGTCCTCCTTAATTATTTTTATATTTTTTTTGTATGTTGATGCAAGTTCTTCAAGCATCATAATCATGTTTTCCATGATTTTAGTTGTTATGTCATCACTTTTTACTATTTCAATAATTAATTTATCTTTATTCTCTTGATACTTAACCGAAGTTCTATCAAACCTTAAAGCTAAATTAACACTTGTTATAACAATTGAAGATGCCGCACTACAAACTATATCTTTGCCAGATACATCAAAGTCAGCATGACCAGTAATTGTGATAATATTATTCTTAATCGAAACCTTTATCATTAACCAATTTTCTTAACAACTAACTTAGTGTATGGTTGTCTATGACCTTGAGTCTTACGATATTTTTTCTTAGGTCTGTACTTAAACACTTTAATCTTCTTATTCTTTCCATGTTTTTCTACAGTACATACAACTTTCACATCAACATAAGGGTTACCAGCTTTGCCATCTGCGAATAAAACTTCATCAAATGTAACATCGCTACCTACTTCTGCATCTAACTTTTCAACATAAATAGTATCCCCAACAGAAACATAATATTGTTTTCCACCAGTAGTAAATATTGCTTTCATTTCATACCTCCTTATTTTTTGAAGTCGCGCCATTAAGGTACCTTGCGTTTTATAACCTTTTCTGTGCGGTTTTTTAAGAAATTACTTAAAAACATACTAATTTTACCATTTATTTAAGGGTTTGTCAAATTTTTCTTGAAGTTTTTTAGCCTCACTTACAATACTTTCATCTTCTCTAAAAAATTGGTAGGTATCTAACTTTAAAATATCTAAAGTACCCTTCTTTGTACTTATATATTTAAACCTATACTTTTTTAAATATCTTTCTAATAAAAATCTATTATAAATATATTTATAATCTTTTATATCTTTATACACTCTATATATAAATATACTCACTATTAAATAATTATTTATATTATATTTGTAATTAAACACTATATACATTATAATACTTATTATACTTATAAATATGTATAATTTATAAGATACTTTAAAAGAAAAATATTTATTTAAAATAGCTTTTAAAAGATTAGCTCCATCCAAAGGAATAATAGGAAGTAAATTAAATGTTAATATACTTAGATTATACTTTATAAGTAAAGGATTCTTTAAAAATGGAATAAGCATTATTTGCATGAATATACCCGCAAGAGATAGAATTATATCTTTGCTAGGACTTGTATTAATATCTTTTTCTAAGTTTATAATACCTCCGAAAGGATAAATAGTAATACTTAGAATTTTATACTTAAATAATAAACACACTAAAACATGGCCTAGTTCATGAAATAAAATAATAAATGTAATAAATAAGCCTATCTTGATGTATCCACATATAAGTAATATAAAAAGTAAATAAAGGGAAGTATAATCAAGCTTTATAATCTTCATACTTTAAATATTCATTATTCTTTTTAATGACTAAATATAGTTTGTCACTCAAAGTTTCTCCAAGTAAAGTATTTTTTTCAATATAATCATAAAGACTAACCGAAACATTAGTTAAATTACCATACCAAATATCTGTCCCATCTATGCCTTGGACAATAACTGTTTGGCCATAGTCATCTTTATTTCCCACAAAAACTACAACTCCACTTGTTATATTATTAATTAATGTCCCAGCATTTAAAGTAAGTGCTTCACCATCTTTATAATCTTCGATTTCTTTATAAACTAAATGACCATTCATAACCATTTGAGTACTCTTATCCTTTGGCAGGACTTCTCCAAATAAATCTTCATACCAAGACTTTATTTTTGTAAAGGGAAGACTTTCTGTTAAAACATGTTCTTTATAAAAAAGAAGATTCTTATCACTATAATTAGTAAATATAATACTTACTAAAAAGAATATCATAGCAATTAAAAATCTTGATATAAAAGGCTTTAAATTTATTTTCTTACTTATAGTAAATTCATCTTTACATCTTCTCTTCTTAAATGCTTCAAGATAATCATCCATGGTATCACCGATATAATTTTATGTCTTTACTATCTTTTATATAACTTATTAATATAAATATACTATTTATAATAAAGACATTAAAATAAATAATACCACTATTATATATAGTACTAACTATAATATAATAGATATAAATTATACTTATATTAAACAAATAATAATTTATAACATTATAATAATTTATTTTAAGATACTTATGTAATAAATACATACATATTACATAGATAGTATTAAGTAACATAGCATGTGTTATAAATAGGTCTATAAATAAAGCTATAGCTATATTATAGATAAGACTCTTAGAATTAATATTAGTTAAAAAGAAATAACTTTTAAAAGAGGTATAATTATATATAAGAATATCTAATATTAAACAAATCATTTATTCCTCCATATATAAAGATAATTTAAATTATCTAGTCTATTTTCAATATCTACCTCAATTACTTTTTCTATTTGTGTGCTTTTTAAACTAACACTTTTTACTTTACCAACATATATATTACTTGGCAAATTACCAAGGCCTGAGGTATATATTTCATCCCCAACATTAATGTTTTCATAGTTACTTATACTTTCAACAATTAAAGTATTTCTATCATTTTTTAAAACACCTACAGCATCATTTATTTTAACAGAGATATTACTATTTTTATTAGTAATTAAACGAACCAAAGAAGAATTTTCATAGACTTTAGTAATTATACCTACGAGGCCTTCATTAACTAGGACTACATCGCCTTTTTCTAGTTTATCATCAAAGCCCTTTAGAATAGTTAAAGTATTTTTATATTCATAAACATTACGATATATTACTTTACTTACTAAAAGGTCTATATTACTAGAATAATCTATATTATATAACTCTTTTATACTATCTAACTCTTCTTTTAAATAGTTATTATAATTTATAACTATTTTACTATTATCTAAGTTAGGATTTATAACAATTAAAAATCTATTTATATTACTTGAAAATATAAATAATAAAAATATTAT